>JAGQRL010000426.1 GCA_020425485.1 Rhodospirillaceae bacterium | reverse complement strand
CTGGTGTTCACCTACATCCTCGGCACCTGGGCGCTGCGCCTGGTGGTGGCCGCCCTGGATACGCCCTTCATCTACCTGGCGCGCTGGGCGCTGGCGCGGCGCGCGCCGGCCTATGCCTGAGGCCGCAGCGCCCGCGGCCCCTGCCGGCGGGTTCGGCTTCGACATCCTGGCCCGCGACGCCGCCAGCCGGGCGCGCTGCGGCCGCCTTGCCACCCCTCACGGGGCGATCGACACCCCGGCCTTCATCTTCTGTGCCACCAAGGCCGCCATCAAGGGGCTGGCGCCCGAGCAGATGCGGGCCGCCGGCGCCCAGATCATCCTGTCGAACACCTATCACCTGATGGTGCAGCCGGGGGCCGATACGGTGGCGGCGCTCGGCGGCCTGCACCGGCTGACCGGCTGGGACGGCCCGATGCTGACCGACTCCGGCGGCTTCCAGATCTTCTCCATGGGCCACGGCTCGGTGGCCGACGAGGTGAAGGGCCGCGGCCAGCGCTTTGCGGAAAGCTCGCTGCTCAAGGTTTCCGAAGATGGCGCGGTGTTCCGCTCCTACCTCGACGGGTCGAAGCTCACCCTCACCCCGGAAGGCGCCATCGACATCCAGCGCAAGCTGGGGGCCGACCTGATCGTCCAGCTCGACGAGTGTACGCCGTTCCATGTGGACCGTACGTACACCCAGAAAAGCATGGCCATGAGCCACCGCTGGGGCGACCGCTGCATCGCCGAGTTCGACCGCCACGACGACGGGCGCCAGGCGCTCTACGGCATCGTCCAGGGCGGCGTCTATCCCGACCTGCGGGCCGAAAGCAGCGCCTATACCCGCGACCGGCCGTTTTTCGGCACCGCCATCGGCGGCTCGCTGGGGGCCGACAAGGAGCAGATGCGCGAAGTCGTCGGCTGGTGCATGGACCATGTGCACCCCGACCGGCCGGTGCACCTGCTGGGCATCGGCGGTATCGGCGACATCCTGGCCGGCGTGGCCATGGGCATCGACACCTTCGACTGCGTGCACCCCACCCGCGTGGCCCGCCACGGCTGGGCCTTGATGAAGGGGGCCAAGGGCGAACGGGTGAACCTGCGCAACGCCCGCTTCCGCACCCAGGCCGATCCGCTGGATCCCGACTGCCCGTGCCCCGCCTGCGCCCGCCCGGCCGGCTATCTGCACCACCTGGTGAAGGCGAGCGAGCCCCTGGCGCTGAGCCTGGTGACCGCCCACAACGTGACCACCATGACCCGCCTGATGGCGGAGATCCGGGCCGCCATCCCCGCCGGGCGCCTGGCCGAGGTGGCCGCCGCCTGGCTGGCCGGAGATCGGGCGGCGGATGACGTGGCGGACGACACGGCCGGCTAGCCTCCGGGGCCTCTGGACCCCTAGCCGTTCCGCACCCATGATGCGGCCATGGCAAGCGCACCCCCCCTGCTGCTCGACATCTTCCGCCCGGTGATCGACCGGGCGCTGGCGCTCGCCGGCCAGGTCGCTCGCGCTGCCCCCTCCGCCCCGCCGGCCGAACTCAACAGCGAGGTGTTCCAGGCCCTGCGTGCGGTGCGTGACGAAGCCCGGGCCGCCGGCAAGTCCGACGGGCCGGTGCTGGCCGCCACCTTCGCCGTCGCCGCCTGGGTGGACGACATGCTGTCGGCCCACGCCAAGTGGTACGGCCAGACACCGCGGCTGACCCAGGTGCTGTTCAAGACCGACGACGGCGTGGCCGGCACGGTGGAACGCCTGCGCGCCCTGCCCGACGCGGAAACCGATGCGCGCAGCGTCATCCTGCTGGTGATCGGGCTTGGCCTGTCGGAACGCCGGCCGGACCAGGCGGCCCGCCTGGAAGCGCTGCACCGCCAGGAAACAGACCGGCTGATCCGCGCGCTGGGCCTGCACGAAGCGGGGCTGACGCCGCAACCGGGCCGCATGGCCGATCCGCCGCGCCTGGCGCCGCCGCGCGCACCGCGCCGGCTGGCCGTGCCCGTCGGGCTGGCCGGGCTGCTGGTGCTGGCCGCCTGGCCGGTGGTGGCGCTGGTGGGGGCGGAGCCGGCGCAAACCGATGTGGCGGTGCTGGCCGAAGTGGACCCGCTGGCCGCCCTGATCGCCGAAGCCTACGACTGTGCGGAGGTGCATGCGCGGCTGGAGGACGGCCAGCTTGTGGTCAACGGCTTCGCCCAGTCCGAAGCCGACCGCGACGGCATCGCGTCCGCCGTATCCGGCCTGCCCGACCTGCACCCCGACCGGGTGGAAATCGATGTGCTGCCCTGGCCCTTCTGCGAGGTGGCCGGCAACCTGTCCACGCTCGCCTCGCCCGATGCCGGCGATGCCCCGGTGGTGGCGCTGAGCGGCGGCAGCGGCATCCTTACCCCCGGCGACAACCTGGTGGTGGACGTGTTCCTGGAACCGCGGAACAGCGGCTACCTCTATGTCGACCTGATCGATCCCGACGGCCGCGTGGTGCACCTGCTGCCGGAACCGGCACGGCCGGACAACATCCTGGCCGGGCAGACCGCAGTGACCATCGGCAACGTTTCCTCCACGCCCGATGTGCTGCAACGCGCCTGGACGGTGGCCGAACCGCCCGGCCGGCGGATGCTGCTGGCGCTGATTTCTCCCGTACCACTGTTCGCCGGGCTGCGGCCGCCCGAGGAGCCGATCACCGGGTATCTGGAGGACATGTCGGGCGCCTTGCGCGAAATCCCCGGCCTCGGCGGCGGCGACCACTTCCCGATGAGCTACACCATCTTCGACGTGGAAGGGTGAGCGGCGCGCCGGGCACAGGAAAGGACTGCTCCAGTGTCAGGACTTCAGGACAAGGTCGTCGTCGTCACCGGGGCGTCCAGCGGCATCGGCGAGGCGATCGCCCTTAGGCTGGCAGCCGGCGGTGCCAAGCTGGTGCTGGGCGCCCGCGGGGCCGACCGGCTGGCCGCGGTGGCCGAACGTATCGCAGCGGCCGGCGGTGCCGTGGCCCATGCGCCCACCGATGTGCGGCGGCGCCAGGATGTGGCCCGCCTGGTCGACCTGGCGCTGGAGCGTTTCGGCCAACTGGACGTGATGATCAACAATGCCGGCGTGGTGCCGATCTCCCGGCTCGACGAGCTGCGCGTCGACGACTGGGACGAGATGGTCGACGTCAACATCAAGGGCGTGCTCTACGGCATCGCCGCGTCCCTGCCGGTGTTCCGCCGCCAGGGGTTCGGCCACATGATCAACATGGCGTCCACCGCCGGCCACCGCATCTCGCCGGCCTTCGCGGTCTATTCCGCCACCAAGTTCGCGGTGCGGGCGCTATCCGAAGGGCTGCGCCAGGAAGCCGGCGACAAGCTGCGGGTGACCCTGATCTCGCC
>JAGQRL010000076.1 GCA_020425485.1 Rhodospirillaceae bacterium | reverse complement strand
TCGTCGGGATTGTCGGACCGGCGCATATAGGTGAGGACGGAGTTCTCGATGTCGTTGGGCTCGATCCACTCGAACCCGTTCAGCTCGTTGTCCAGCCGGTAGAGGGCGGGCGTGGAGCGGTAGAGGGTGTTGAGATCGCGCACCAGCCGCTGCAGGCCCTTGTGCGGCTCGTATTCCAGCAGGTGCCAGTCGAGGCTGGAATTGTGGTCCCACTCCCGCCACTGGCCGAACTCGCCGCCCATGAACAGCAGCTTCTTGCCCGGCTGGGTCCACATGAACCCGTAATAGGACCGCAGGTTGGCGAACTTCTGCCAGTCGTCGCCGGCCATCTTGTTGATCAGCGAACCCTTGCCGTGCACCACCTCGTCGTGGCTCAGCGGCAGGATGAAGTTCTCCGAGAAGGCGTAGAGCAGGCCGAAGGTCAGGTTGTTGTGGTGCCAGCGGCGGTGCACCGGGTCACGCTGGAAGTAGTGCAGCGTGTCGTGCATCCAGCCCATGTTCCACTTGTAGCCGAAGCCGAGCCCGCCGGCGTAGATCGGCCGGGAGACGGCCGGCCAGGCGGTGGACTCCTCGGCGATGGTGATTTCGCCGGCGTTGCGGCCGTACACCTCGGTGTTCATGCGGCGCAGGAACTCGATGGCTTCCAGGTTCTCGTTGCCGCCGTAGCGGTTGGGGATCCAGCCATCGTGCGGGCGGCTGTAGTCCAGGTAGAGCATGGAGGCCACGGCATCGACGCGCAGGCCGTCGATGTGGAACTGCTCCATCCAGTACAGCGCGTTGCCGAGCAGGAAGTTCGCCACCTCCCGGCGCCCGTAGTTGTAGATCATGGTGTTCCAGTCCAGGTGGTAGCCCTGGCGTGGATCGGAGTGTTCATAAAGCGCGGTGCCGTCGAAGCTGGCGAGGCCGTGGGCATCGGAGGGGAAGTGCCCCGGCACCCAGTCGATCAGCACGCCGATGCCGTTCTGGTGGCAGGTGTCCACGAAGAACTGGAAGTCCTCCGGCGTGCCGAAGCGGCTGGTCGGTGCGAACAGGCCGAGCGGCTGGTAGCCCCACGAGCCGTCGAACGGGTATTCGTGCACCGGCAGCAGCTCGATATGGGTGAAGCCCAGATCCTTGACGTAGGGCACCAGGCGGTCGGCCATCTCCCGATAGGTGAGATAGCGGTGGTATTCTTCCGGCACCCGCTGCCACGACCCCAGATGCACCTCGTAGATGATGATCGGGCTGTGGCGGTCGTTGTGCTGCTCGCGTTCGGCCAGCCAGGCGCCATCCTGCCATTCGTGGCGCGGCAGCCCGTGCACCACCGAGGCGGTCGACGGCGGCTGTTCGGTGCAATAGGCGTAGGGATCGGCCTTCAGCGGCAGCACGTTCCCGTGCGGCCCCTGGATTTCATACTTGTACAGCTCGCCCGGGCCGATGCCGGGGACGAACAGCTCCCACACGCCGATGCCGGGGTGCAGCCGCATCGGGTGGCGGCGGCCATCCCAGTTGTTGAAGGGGCCGACCACCGAGACGCGGCGCGCATTCGGCGCCCACACGACAAAGGCGGTGCCGGGCACCTGTTCCAGGGTGATCGGGTGGGCGCCCATGCGCTCGTAGTTGCGCAGGTGGTTGCCTTCGCCCAGCAGGTGGAGGTCAAGCTCGCCGAGCACGATGGGGAAGCGGTAGGGGTCCTCCAGCACCTGCGATCCGCCCGGCCACTCCACCCGCAGGTGGTAGGGGAAGAATTCGCTGCGGCCGGGCACCGGCCCTTCGAAGAAGCCAGCCGGATGCACGCGCTCCAGCGCCACCAGATCCTGGTGGTTCAGCGCGTCGACCACCGTGACCGCCACGGCATCGGGCTGGAAGGTCCGGATCACCAGCCGTGGCTCGTCGCCCTCGCCGGTGCGCTCCACATGCGGGCCAAGGACCGCGAACGGGTCCCCATGATTGGCGCCGATGATGGCCGCGATGTCCGGCCGTTCGGTGGTGGTGTCACTCATCGTGTCCCCCTTTGGTGCCCGCGCCAGTCCCCGTCCGATCCCTCGAAACGGGCCAACATGGTCGCCGCGCGCACAGTCGCATTTGCAGATAGAATCCGCACGTCGATCAACCGATCATTGCAGGGGCAGACGGGCATGTCCCCTCCCATCTGCGGTCAGGCTGCGGTCTCCTCCTCGGCTTGCCGGTCGAGGATGGCGGTCACCCCGGCCAGCGGAATGCCAATCCAGCCCGGACGGTTCGCCGCTTCGTAGGCGATCTCGTAGAACGCCTTCTCCAGGATCACAAGGTCCAGCAGGACGCGCTGCTGCTCGGGATCCTGGGGATACGACACGCAATCGCCGATTGTAGCGGCATAACTCTCCAGGAAGCGGCTGGTTGCCAGATCGCGCCAGGCCAGCGCCTGGGTGCGCACGGTATCCGCCTCTTCCGGCCGCACCTCGGTGGACTGGCGGCAGGCGGCCCAGGCGGCGTAGTCCAGCGAGCGCACCATGCCGGCAACGTCGCGCAGCGGCGTGCGCTTGGCGCGCCGCTCCTCCATGCTGCGCAAGGGCTCGCCTTCGAAGTCGACGATCACGAAATCGGCCTGGTCCACCAGCACCTGGCCCAGGTGATAGTCGCCGTGGTGGCGGGTCTTGGCCGCCGCCACCGCCACGGCGGCCAGGCGGTCGATCAACTCCACGATCTCGTCCTTGCGGCCGCGCAGGGCGGCGATGCTGGCGGCCAGCTCCACATCGTCGCCGGCATCCACCGAAGCGAGGGCATCGAGCGCCCGGTTGGCCTGGGCCAGCACATCCTTGCGCATGGCCTTGCGGTCCTTGGCGGTGAGCGGCTCGGGATCGAAGGCCGGGTTGCCGGTTTCGGTGGCCAGCGCCCGGTGCAGCTCCGCGGTGCGCTGGCCCAGGGTGGCGACGCGCTGCAGATAGACGGCGTAGCGCTCCTCCGGCGCCTGGTCGACGCCGGTGCCCATCACCACGTCGTCCAGCTCGCGCTCCAGATAGTCCATGGTGTAGCGCCAGCCGTCGTTCTGGTTGCGCACGAACTCCTGGAGGATGGCGATGGCGGTGGGCGTGCCGTCGGCATCGACGTGTTCCACCGTGCCGTACAGCTCCGCGACGTTCTCGAAGTCCACCGCTTCGGACAGGAAGCGGCCGATCTCCACCTCCGGGTGGATGCCCGGTTCCAGCCGCCGGTAGGTCTTCAGCACCATCTTGTCGCCGAGCAGGATGGAGGTGTTGGACTGCTCGACGCCGAGCCGGCGGATCTCGTCGGTCTCCGTCAGGTCCACCGAGGCCAGCGAGCTGCCCGGCGTGAAGCGCAGGCTGCCGGTTTCGGTGGCCACGTTGCGGCCTTCGCGGATCGCCTCCAGCATGGCCAGCGTGAAGCCGGTATCCACCGAAGCGTCGGTCAGCGCGCCCAGATTGGGGCCGCGGCGGATCTTCGCCAGCGTGTAGGGCAGCAGCGGCGACACCGTGGTGGCCGCCGCCTCGTCCCAATGGGCGGCCAGTGGAAGGCTGTAGCGCTGCGGTTCGGCCTTGCCCAGCGACACCTCGATGAGCGCGATCAGCCACGATGCGGTGTCGGAGCGCAGCACCGGCGCGTCCAGCAGCTTCACCCCGCTGATCTTCTGATCCTTGGCGGCGAACCAGCGCTGGTTGGCGATGAAGGGCGGCAGCACGTCGCGCGTCAGCTCCTTCAGCCCCTTGCCGCGCGACACGCTCTGCCAGCCTTC
>JAGQRL010000075.1 GCA_020425485.1 Rhodospirillaceae bacterium | reverse complement strand
GACAGCGCCGGGCCTGCCCGCAGGAGCGATCGCCATGGCCTATGATCTCGGCACGTTCGACGCCACCGTCCCGCCCGACATCCAGGCCCTGCTGGCCGATGCCGACGCCGCCTACAGCGATCCGCACCGGGCGGAACGCGCCTTCCAGGCGGCCCTGGCCATAGCGCCGGACAATCTGGGCCTGCGCATCGCCACCTACACCTTCTACTTCTATGCCAACCGGCTGGCGGAAGCCCTGCCCCACGCCGAGGTGTGCCTGACGCTGATCGCGCGCACGCTGGGAGTGGCGGAGGACTGGCGGCAGGTCGGCCCCGGCGATGCCGAGTTCACCGGCTTCGTCGGCCCGCAGCGCACCTACCTGAAAACGCTGGTGGCCATCGGCTATTGCCGCGCCCGCCTGGGCAACCTGGAGGGGGCGGAGGCGATCCTGCGCCATGCCGCCGGCCTCGACCCCGAAGACCGTGTGAATGCCGCCCGCCTGGCCAATGTGGTGGCGCGCGGCGGCCTCGATCCCGACGACGAGGACTGACGACACACACCGGCTTCGTATTGCCACCTTGGCGAACGATCCTCAGGGCGTGTACGCCTTCCCCCAGCCTGCCGGGCGGTTGACCGACCGCCTTGGACGGGCGGCCGTTGTTCGGCAAGATGTCCGGGCATCGCAGAGCCGGCCAGCGTTGGGCGGAAAGACAAGGTGGGGGACCGGCGCTTCCCCGACCGGGTGTGCAGGAGCAGTCGGATGTCAGAGGAACGCCCGCCGGCGGGCCCCGAAGACCAGCAGGGCGAGCCGTCGCGGCCAGCCGCACCGGACAAGGTGCGCAAGCTGGAGCCCGATCACGGCGGCGCCACCATGCCGCCGGGCTCCGTGCTCATCTACACCTACCGCATCGATGCCCTGATCGGCCGCGGCGGCATGGGGGAGGTCTACAAGGCCCACCATGTGGAGCTGGATACCGCCCACGCCATCAAGATGATCCTGCCGGAAATGGCGAACGACCCCAAGGTGGTCAGCCTGTTCCGGCGCGAAGCCTCGGTGCTGCGCCAGGTCCGCCATCCCGCCGTGGTCGGCTACGACGGCGTGTTCCGCGACGAGAACGGCCGCGTCTACCTGGTGATGGAGTTCGTCGAAGGGCCGTCGCTGGACCAGCTCATGCGCCGCGCGCCGCTGACGGTGGGCGAGGTGCGCCGCCTGCGCGACCGTGTCGCGTCCGGCCTGGCCGATGCGCACCGCCAGGGCGTCATCCACCGCGACCTGTCGCCCAACAACATCATCGTGCCGGGGAACGACGTCTCCCAGGCCAAGATCATCGATTTCGGCATCGCCAAGGTGCAGGACCCGGAGGTGGGCACCATCGTCGGCTCCATGTTCGCCGGGCGCTATTCCTATGCCTCGCCGGAGCAGGTGGGGATGTTCGGCGGCATCGTCGATGCGCGGTCGGACATCTACACCCTGGGGCTGGTGCTGGCCGCCGCCGCGGTGGGCAAGCACCTGGATATGGGCACCTCGCTCATGTCGGTGATCAAGGCGCGCGAACATGCGCCCGACCTGTCGGCCGTGCCGGAAGACCTGCATGCCGAGTTGACCTGGATGCTGCAGCCGGACCCGGCCAACCGTCCGGCCTCCATGGAAGAGCTGCTGGCCAGGGTGCCGACGGCCACGGTGATCGAGCCGATCTACGACGAGGACGCCGAGCCGCCCACCGTGGTGGCGCCGTCGATCTCCCAGCTTGAACCGGGCGCCTTTTCCCGACCGTTCGACACGCCGCCCGCTCCTTCCACCCCACCAGCCGCACCGCCATCTGCGCCGCCATCTGCGCAGCCATCTGCGCAGCCCGCCGCGCCGGTCACCGCACCGCCCGCCCAGCCGTTCACTGCACCCCCCGCGGGGTCGGTGCCGCCGGCTGCTTCGATGCCGCCCGCTGCCTCGGTACCGCCGGCCGCCTCCATACCGCCCGCCGCGTCGGCGCCGCCGCGCGAGATGACGGCCGAACCGCAACCCCTGCCCGAGCCCGCACCGGAACCGCAGCGGGCGCGCCGCGGTGGCGGTGGCTGGGCGGCGATCGCCGCGATCGTCGCGTTGGCGGTGGTCGGCGTCGGCGCCTGGCAGTTCTGGCCGGCCGGGACCACCGGACCGGCACAGACGGCAAGCGGCGACACCGTGGACCGGTCGACCGATACCCCGGCAACCGGCACGCCGGCCGATACGGCGGGGGCGTCCCCCATCGATCTGGCCGCCCTCCAGCGCCCCACGCCCGAGCAACCGGCCGGGGAGCCGGCGACGGCCACCGAAGGGGCGGATCAGCCGACCCCCGGCGGCACCGAAGGTCCCATCGGCCTTGCCGAAGAGATCGAGGGCGAAGCCGACGACGCCGCCACATCGGCAGACACCGGCGAGGCCCTGTCGGAAGAAGCGTTGGCCGAGGAGGAACTCTCCGACGAGGCGCAGGAGCAGCCGACCGACCTGCCCATCGTGCCGGTGCGCGTCAGTCAGCACCCCGGGTTCAGCCGGGTGGTGCTGGACCTGCCGGATGGCGTCGCCTCCAGCGTCACACGGGTGCAGAACACGGTCATCGCCGCACTGGCCATGCCGGCGCGCGCCGACCTCGACGATGTCGATGCCGACACCCTCGGGCAGATCGCGTCGATCCGCCAGACCAGCCAGGGCGGCGGCGAGGATGATCTGGAACTTGGCATTTCGGTGCTGCCGGACACCCAGGTGCGCTACTTCAGCACCGACAGCCAGATCATCGTCGACGTCATCGCCGCCGACAGCTCGGTGGTGCCGATCCCCGGCTCGCGCGTCGTCCTTGCCGCTGGCGAGCAGCCAGCCGCACCCGGTGGACCGTTCGAGCCGCCGCTGCCGGAACACCCGGCGCAGCAGGAGGCGGCCGACGACGCGCTGCGCCAGGAGGTGGAGGCGCTACAAGCCGAGGTGGCGGCCCTGCACGCGCGGATCGGCGAACTGACCGGTGAGACCTACGTGGCGCCCGAGGACGCCGCCGCGGCGATGCCCCACGACGACGACGGCCTGATGGCGATGCGTGCGGCCCTGGAGGATGAGCGGACGGCCATGGAGGACGAGCTGGTCAGCCTCGTGCAGGAGGCCGCTGCCAGTGCCGAGCCCGCTCCGGAACCCGTGGAAGAACCGCCGGCGCCGGTCGTCGTGGCCGAGCCGCTGGCCGATCTGGACTTTGCCGAGCGCCGCCTGGTCCAGCGCTATCTGGCGCGCCTGACGCTCTACACCGGCGCCATCGATGGCGTGTTCGGCCGCGGCACCCGCAGCGGCATCGAGCGGTTCCAGGCGATGATCGGTGCGGAGCAGACGGGCGAGCTGACCGAACGGCAGTTCACCGCCCTCACCCAGCTTGCCGGCCCCCTGCCCGACCCGGTCCCGGTAGCCGAAACCGAGCCGGAAGAGCCCCCGGCCGCCCAGACGCCGGCCCCAGCGGTCGGGCAACCGGTGGAGCAGACGGCGGAAACGCCGCCCGCGGGCACCGCGGCACCGGCCGGATCGCCGTTCAGCCAGGACCTGCTGGACCGCTTCGGCAGCGGCCGCACCGGCACCGGCGCCACCGCCGCCCAGCGCTCGCAATGGACCAGCACCGTCACCCAGGCGATCCTGCCCTGCTGGCAGCAGCAGGCGCGCACGGTGAGCGGCAGCCGGCCGACCGTCGCCATCGTCGTCACGCTCACCGAGGGCGGCTTCGTGCAAAGCGTCACCCCCGGCGACCCCGGGCTGGTGGAAAGCGACGGCGACTACCGCGCCATGTTCGAGGCGGTGCGCCGCGCCGTGGTGGATACGCGCTGCCAGCCGATCCCCCTGCCGGCGTCGGACTATCCGGGCTGGCAGACGCTGCGGTTCAGGATCTCCGGCTAGCGCGTTTCTCGTTCAGTCTGCACCGGCCCTCTCCCCCGCCCGGCCATCCAATAGTCCACAATGGCTTGGGTGACCGGGCGGGGCAGCGGGCCGATGTCGCAGCGTGTTGCCTATGTCGCGGGGCTCGCCGGCTGTTCGCCAACCGCCTCGTCCGCCGGTGCTGCCGGCTCATCCTGCGGCAGGCGCAACGGTGCCAGCCGGCGGATCACCACATAGAACAGCGGCACGAAGATCACGCCCAGGATGGTCGCCGCCAGGGTGCCGCCCAGCACGGCGGAACCGATGGCGTTGCGGCCTGCGGCACCGGCACCGGTGCTGATCACCAGCGGCGCCACGCCCAGGCAGAAGGCCATGGAGGTCATCAGGATCGGGCGGAAGCGCTGGCGGGCCGCTTCGGTCACCGCCGTCAGCAGCGGTTCGCCGCCCTCCTGGCGATGGCGGGCGAACTCCACGATCAGGATGGCGTTCTTGCCGGTCAGCCCGATGGTCGTCAGCAGGCCGATCTGGAAGAACACGTCGTCGGCGAAGCCGCCCAGATGGGCGGCGATCAGCGCGCCGGCCACGCCCAGCGGCATGCCCAGCATCACCGCAGCGGGGATCGCCCAGCTTTCGTACAGTGCCGCCAGCGACAGGAACACCACCGCCAGGCTCAAGGCATAGAGCAGCGGCGCCCGCCCGGAGCTTTCGCGTTCCTCCAGCGACAGGCCGGTCCACGACAGGTCGAAGCCGGGGGGAAGCTGGCCGGCCAGTTGCTCCATCTGCGACATGGCTTCGCCGGTGGAGACACCGGGAATGGGCTGGCCCTGAAGCTGCATCGCCGGCACGCCGTTGTAGCGGTAGAGGCCCTGGGGGCCGAACCGCCAATGGCCTTCGGCGAAGTTGGAGAAGGGCACCAGCCCGCCGGTGGCGTTGCGCACGCGCCAGCGCTCGATGTCGTCGGGCGTGCGCCGGGCATCGGCTTCGCCCTGGATGTACACGCGCTTGATGCGGCCGCGGTCGATGAAGTCGTTCACATAGCTGCCGGCCCAGGCGATGGACAGCAGTTGCGACACGTTCTGCGCGGTCACCCCCATGGCGCCGGCGCGCCGCCAGTCCACCTCCAGGAAGAACTGGGGCGCATCCTCCAGCCCGTTGGGGCGGATGGAGGCGATGGTCGGGCTCTGTGTGGCCATGCCGATGAGCTGGTTGCGGGCGGCCAGCAGTTCCTCGTGGCTCTGCCCGCCGCGGGCCTGCAGGTAGAGGTCGAAGCCCGACACGTTGCCCAGTTCGATCACCGCCGGCGGCACGATGGGGAACACCAGCGCATCGCGGATCTGGCTGAGCGCCATGTAGGCGCGGCCCGCCACCGCCTGCACGCTGAGGCCGGGATCGGTGCGCTCATCCCAGTTGCGCATGCGGATGAAGGCGATACCGACATTCTGGCCGGAGCCGGTGAAGCTGAAGCCCACCACGGTGAAGATGGACTCCACCGCGTCGGACTCGTTCTCCAGGAAGTAGCGTTCGATCTGCTGGTTGACCGCCAGCGTGCGTTCCGCCGTCGCCCCCGCCGGCCCCTGCACCAGCACGAACATGATCCCCTGGTCCTCGTCCGGCAGGAAGCCGGTGGCCGTCTGGGTGAACAGCCAGGCCATGCCGCCGAACAGGGCGAGATAGACGATGCCGACCCGCACCGGCCGCCGGATCACCCAGCCCACATTGGCCGAATAGCCACGGGTCAGCCGGGTGAAGCCGCGGTTGAACCAGGCCAGCGGGCCGCGCTGGGCATGCACATCGCGCCCGCGCAACAGCGAGGCGCACAAGGCCGGCGTCAGCGTCAACGCCACCACCACGGATAGCGCCATGGCGGAAACGATGGTGATGGAGAACTGGCGGTAGATGACGCCGGTGGAGCCGCCGAAGAAGGCCATCGGCACGAACACCGCCGACAGCACGAGCGCGATGCCGATCAGCGCCCCGGTGATCTGGCCCATGGATTTGCGGGTGGCCGCGCGGGGGCTCAGCCCCTCCTCCTCCATGATGCGCTCGACGTTCTCCACCACCACGATGGCGTCGTCCACCAGCAGGCCGATGGCCAGCACCATGGCCAGCATGGTGAGCGTGTTGATGGTGAAGCCGGCGGCCGCCAGCACGCCGAAGGTGCCCAGCAGCACCACCGGCACCGCCAGCGTGGGGATCAGCGTCGCCCGGATGTTGCCGAGGAACAGCAGCATCACCAGGAACACCAGCCCGATCGCCTCGAACAGCGTCTTCACCACCTCCTCGATGGAGATCGTGATGAAGGGCGTGGTGTCGTACGGAATGTTGTAGGTGATGCCGTCGGGGAAGTACTGGGCCAGCTCGTCCATGCGGGCCTTCACCCGCTCGGCGGTGTCGATGGCGTTGGCACCGCTGGCCAGCCTGAGCGCCATGCCGGAGGCCGGCTGGCCGGCATAGCGCACGATGGTGCCGTAGCGTTCGGCACCGATTTCCACCCGCGCCACGTCGCGCAGCAGCACCAGGCCGCCGTCGGTTTCCGAGCGCAGCACGATCTGCTCGAAGTCGGCCGGCGTGCGCAGCAGCGACTGCGCGGTGATGGTGGCGTTGAGCTGCTGGCCGTCCACCGCCGGCAGCGCACCGAACTGGCCGGCGGAAATCTGCGCGTTCTGGGCGGAAACGGCGGCCACCACGTCCGACGGCGCCAGTTCGTAGGCGGCAAGCTGCGAGGGGTTGAGCCAGATCCGCATGGCATAGGGCGAGCCGAACACCTGGACTTCGCCGACGCCTTCCACGCGGCTGATCTCATCGACGATGTTGGATGCCAGGTAGTCCGACAGGTCCACCTGCTCCAGCCCGTTCCCGTTGGCGCCCTCCTCGGCGATCAGGCCGATCACCATCAGGAAGCCGGCGGACGAGGTGCGCACGGTGACGCCCTGGCGCTGCACCTCTTCGGGCAGCAGCGAGGTGGCCTGCGCCAGCTTGTTCTGCACCTGCACCTGGGCGATGTCCGGGTCGGTCCCCGTCTCGAAGGTCAAGGTGATGGTCACCGACCCGGCCGAGGTGGAGCTGGACGACATGTAGCGCAGCCCGTCGAGCCCGGTGAGCTGCTGTTCCAGCACCTGGGTGACGGTGTTTTCCACGGTTTCCGCCGAGGCGCCGGGATAGGTGGCGCTGACGTTGACCGAGGGCGGTGCGATCTGCGGGTACTGGGCGACCGGCAGGGTGAGCACCGAGAGGATGCCGACCCCCATGATCAGGATGGCGATCACCCAGGCGAAGACCGGGCGGTCGATGAAGAAGGTGACCATCTGCGCGCTCCGGGGCTAGTCGGCGCTCTCGGCGCGTTCCTCGGGGGCCACCGGGGCGCCGGCGCGGATCCGCTGCACGCCCGCCACGATGATGCGGTCGCCGTCCGCCAGGCCGGACTGCACGATCCAGCGGTTGCCGCGGGCGCCGATGATGTCGAGCGTGCGCTCTTCCACCACATCGCCCTCGCCCACCACCAGGGCGACCGGGCGGCCGCGGTGGTCGTAGGAGACACCCTCCTGTGGGGCGAGCACCACGTTCTCCACCACGCCCTGGGGCATGCGCACCTGAACATACATGCCCGGCAGCAGCAGTCGGTCGGGGTTGGGGAATTCCAGCCGCAGGGTGACCACGCCGGTCTGCTCGTTCACGTAGGGCTCTGCCGCCCTCAGCGAACCGTTGTGTTCGTACTCAGTGCCGTCGGCGAGCGTCAGGGTGACGTCCTGATCGCTTTCGTCCAGCGTGCCGGTCATCAGCCCGCGCCGCCAGGCGAGGATCTCCGCCGCCGATTCCGTCACGTCCACCAGCACGGCATCAATGGAGCGGATGACCGCCAGCGGTTCGGACTGGCCGCTGGTGACGAGTGCCCCCTGGGTGGTCAGCGAGCGGCCGATGACGCCGTCCAACGGGGCCGTGATGGTGGTCCGCTCCAGCTCGATCCCGGCGGTTTGCAGATCCGCCTCGGCGACCTGCAGGCTGGCCGACGCGGCATCGCGGGCGGCCACGGCATCGTCGTAGGTCTGCGCGCTGGCGACGTTGCGCTGCAACAGCTCCGCGGCGCGCACGGCTTCGCGTTCCGCCGCCCGGAGCTGGGCTTCGGCCTGCGCCACCTGCGCTTCCGCCGCGGCCACGCGGGCCTCGTAGCTGGCGGAATCGATGCGGTAGAGCGGCTGGCCCTGCGACACGTCGCTGCCTTCCTGGAACAGGCGTTCGACGATGATGCCGTTAACCTGCGGACGCACCTCGGCCACGCCGGAAGCCACCACGCGGCCCGGCAGATCGGAGGTCATCGTCACGTTCTGCGCCTGCAGCGTAACGACGGTGACGGGGGTCGGCGGTGGCGAACCGCCGTCTTGGGCCGCGGCGGAACCGGCGAGGCCAAGCATGCCGGCCATGGCCAACGTCGCCCAGAGCCTGGTGATGGCTTGCATGTCGATGATCTCCGCGCGCAACGCCAGGGCACTAATTTGCAACGCTACGGCGATGTTTGAGCTTGAATAGTCAGGTAGCTAGCGCTCGAACCTGCGAAAGGCAAGGGTAGGGAGCAATTGCAATGCTGGGCGGACGGTATGCGGCAGGCTCGCGGCCGACGCATCGGACGGGCGAGGTCCGGGCGCCGGCCGGCCGCCAACATCCCCGTCGACCATGGCCCGCTCCTGCTCCTACAATCACAATGCAATCGAACCGGACGAATTTATTGAGGCCGCCTGCTCCCTATGTTCAAGCCGCTTGCAGGGACCCGCGTCCTTGATCTGACCAACGTGCTCGCCGGCCCGTTTTGCAGCCACCAGCTCGTCCACACGGGGGCGGAGGTGATCAAGGTGGAGGTGGCCGGCCGCGGCGATCTCGCCCGCCAGCTCGGCGCCGATGCCGAACTGAACCTCCGCAGCATGGGGGTTTCCTACCTGGCGCAGAACGCGGGCAAGAAGTCCGTTACCCTCAATCTGAAGCACCCGGACGGCAAGCGGCTGTTCCGCCGCCTGGTGGAGACGGCCGATGTGGTGCTGGAGAATTTCCGCCCCGGCGTGATGACCCGGCTGGGCCTGGGATACGAGGACCTGAAGGCGATCCGGCCCGACCTGATCTACTGCGCCATTTCCGGCTTCGGCCAGGATGGCCCGTGGGTGCACCGCCCGGCCTACGACCAGATCATCCAGGGCGTGTCCGGCGCCATGTCCATCACCGGCGGTACCGACAGCGCGCCGCTGCGCGTGGGCTACCCCATCGCCGATACGGTGGGCGGCATCACCGCCGCCTTCGCCATCGCTGCGGCGCTGAACGCCTCTCCCCGCGGCGCCTTCATCGATGTGTCGATGCTGGAATCGGTGCTCGCCACCATGGGCTGGGCGGTGTCCAACTACCTGATCGCCGGGGTGGAACCGCAGCCCAACGGCAACGAAAACCCCACCTCCGCACCGTCCGGCGCCTTCCAGGCGGGCGGCGGCCTCATCAACATCGCCGCCAACAAGGACGAGCAGTGGGAGCTGCTGACCGACCATCTGGGCCTGTCGGCCCTGCGCGATCGGCCGGAATATGCCACCCGCGAGCTTCGCAAGAAGAACCGCTACGCGCTGAAGGCGGAACTTGAGGCGGTGCTGACAACGCGGCCGGCGCGCGAGTGGGCGCGCGAACTCAACCGGCTGGGCGTGCCGGCCGGCGCCATCCTCACCGTGCCGGAGGTGCTGAGCACCCCGCAGATCGCCGATCGCGGCTTCCTGGCGCGCTATGCCGACGTGCCCGGCGTCGGCCACGACATCCAGGTGGCGACCACCGGCATCAAGGTGGACGGGGCGCCGCTGACGGTGGACGATCCGCCGCCGCGCCTCGGCCAGCACAACGACAGCGTTTGGAAAGAGCTTGGTCTCGCCGACAGTGAGCTGGACCGGCTGAAGAGGGACGGCGTGCTATGAGCGGTGAGCGCAACGATGTGTCGGACTGGTGGACCACCTCCATCATCGACATGGTGCCGGGCCAGATCCGCATGCGCGGCCGGCCGATCGAGGAGTTGATCGGCCAGGTGACCTTTCCGCAGATGATCTGGCTGATGACCCGCGGCGACCTGCCGTCCGACGCCGAAGCGAAGCTGCTGGAATGCGCCCTGGTGGCGGCCGTCGACCACGGGCCGCAGGCACCTTCGATCGCCGTGGCGCGGATGGCGGTGACCTGCGGCCTCGGCCTCAACGGCGCCATGGCGTCCGCCGTCAACCTGCTGGACGACGTGCACGGCGGGGCCGGCGAACAGGCGGTGGAACTGTACCACTGGATTGCCGATGCGGTGGATGGCGGCACGCCCTTGGACACCGCCGCGGGCGAGATGATCGACACATGGCAGCGCGAGCGCAGCCGCTTCATCCCCGGCTTCGGCCATCGCTTCCACAAACCGGAAGATCCGCGCGCCCCGCGCCTGCTGGGGCTTGTCGACGAGGCGGCGGCGGCGGGCGTGGTGTCCGGCCGCTTTGCCCATATCGGCCGGGCGATCCAGACAACGCTGAACCAGCGCCGCGGCAAGCCGGTGCCGATGAACATCGATGGCGCCACGGCGGTGATCTATGCCGAGCTTGGCTTCGCCGCCCCCCTGGCGCGCGGCCTGTTCTGCCTGTCGCGCTCCGTCGGCGTCGTCGCCCATGCCTGGGAGCAGATGACCCAGGGCGGCCGCAACAAGGGGCCGACCCCGCCCGCCTATCGCTGGACCTACGACGGACCCAACCCGATCGAAAGATCCTGATGGCTTTCGCACGTGCCGGTCGGATAGCTTGGGCCAGAAACTCTAAACAGGGGGAAACGACATGCTTGCCTCAACGATTCGAAATGGCCTGATCGGCGGCCTTGTCGGGCTGGCGCTCGCCAGCGGTGCGGCGGTGGCCCAGGATTTCGTGCCGGAAAACCCGGAATGCATCGCCCCGGCCAACCCGGGCGGCGGCTGGGACTTCACCTGCCGGCAGGTCGGCCGCACGCTGCAGGATCTCGGCCTCATCAGCTCCACCATGCAGGTGGTCAACATGGCCGGCGGCAGCGGCGGCACCGCGTTCGCCCATGTGGTCAACGAGCGCAACGATGACAACGACCTGATCATCGCCGCCTCCTCGGCCACCGCCACCCGCCTCGCCCAGGGCGCCTTCCCCGGCAACACCATGGACCAGGTGCGCTGGCTTGCCTCCGTCGGCGCCGACTACGGCGTGATCGCGGTGGCGGTCGACAGCCCGATCCAGACCCTGCCGGAATTCTTCGAGCAGATGGCGTCGGCACCGGAAACCATCGCCATCGGCGGCGGCTCGGCCGTCGGCGGCTGGGACCACCTGAAGGTGCTGATCGCCGCCCAGGCGTTCGGCATCGATGATGTGCGCGCGGTCCGCTATGTCGCCTTCGAGGGCGGCGGCGAAGCCGTGACGCAGCTCCTGGCCGGCTCGCTCCAGGGCTTCTCCGGCGACCTGTCGGAGGTGCGCGGCTTCATCGAGTCCGGCGATGTGCGGGTGCTTGCCGTGCTGGCACCGGAACGGCTGGGCGGCGATTTCGCCGATCTGCCGACCGCGCGCGAGCAGGGCATCGATGCCATCGGCGCCAACTGGCGCGGCTTCTATGCGCCGGGCGACATGTCCGACGAAGCCTATGACGCCTGGGTCGCCATGATCGCGGACCTTTATGCGTCCGACGAGTGGCAGGAAGTCATGGTCACCAACGGCCTGGCACCGCTGGACCTGCAGGGTGCCGACTTCGAGGCCTTCGTCGCCAATTCGATCGCCCAGATCGAAGCGCTGTCGCGCGAGATCGGCATCATCCAGTAGGACCGCCAGCCCCGGGAGGCACACCCGTGCCTCCCGGACCCGCATAGGGGGGAAGCGATGAGCGACCGCATCTTCGGCGCCGTCGGCGTGCTGCTGGCTATCTTCTACGGTTGGGCAGCACTGCAGACCCGGGAGAGCTTCCTGTCCGACATCGTCGGGCCCAAGGCCTTTCCCGTGATCATCGCCACGATCCTCGGCCTGTCGTCCCTCGTCATCTTCGCGTTCCCCGACTCCAAGCCGAAATGGCCGAGCCTGCCGCGCCTGGCGGAGCTGTTGGCGGCGGTGGTCGTGCTGATGCTCTATGCGGAGTTCCTCGACGACGCCGGGTTCGTTTTCGCCACCTCGCTGGCCGCCATGTACCTGTCCTGGCGCCTCGGCTCGCCGCCCCTGCAGGCGGTGTTCCTCGGCATCGGCATCTCCGGGTCCATATACGTCGTCTTTCACCTGATCCTGGGCCTGTCGCTGGCCCGCGGTCCGTTCGGGTTCTAGGGAGGGCGGGCCGTGGACATCTTCTCCAACCTGTACGACGGCTTTGCCATCGCCATCACCTGGCAGAACCTGCTGCTTGCGGTGGTCGGCTGCTTCCTCGGCACCATCATCGGCGCACTGCCGGGGCTGGGACCGTCCAACGGCGTGGCCATCCTGATCCCGCTGGCCTTTTCGCTCGGCCTCGGCCCCACCCCGTCGATGATCCTGCTCACCTCCGTCTACTACGGCGCCATGTATGGCGGGCGGATCAGCTCGATCCTGCTGAACATCCCCGGCGACGAGCCGGCCATGATGACGTGCCTGGACGGCTACCCGATGGCGCGCAAAGGGCTGGCGGGCGAAGCACTGTCGCTGTCCGGCATCGCCTCGTTCGTCGGCGCCTTCCTGGCGACCTGGGGGCTGATCTTCCTGGCCCCGCAGCTCGTGCAGTTCGCCCTGCTGTTCGGCCCGGCGGAGTATTTCGCGCTGTTCGCCCTGGCGTTTGCCACGCTCGGCGGCGTCTCCTCCACCAACCAGGCCAAATCGGCCTTCGCCGCCATGCTCGGGCTCGGCCTGGCGATGATCGGCGTGGACCAGCAGACCGGCACGCCGCGGCTGACCTTCGGCAACGTCCATCTCTACGACGGCATCGATTTCCTGGTCGCCATCGTCGGCCTGTTCGCGCTGTCGGAGGTGTTCATTTTCCTGGAACAGCGCCACGGCAGGGCGGATGCCGACGACACCACCACCAAGATCGGCCGGCTGACGCCGTCCTGGGCGACGCTGAAAAGCTGCACGCCGTCGATGCTGCGGTCGTCCTGCCTGGGGTTCCTGGCGGGCGTGCTGCCCGGCGCCGGCGCCTCGCTGGG
>JAGQRL010000074.1 GCA_020425485.1 Rhodospirillaceae bacterium | reverse complement strand
TCCATGGCCATCCAGATCGCCGACAGCATCGGCGCGGTGCCGGTTGCGGTGATCTCCGACAACGACAAGGTGGAATACTGCAAGAGCCTGGGCGCCCGCGGCTGCATGAACCGCAAGGACTACGACCATTGGGGCATGCTGCCCCACTGGAAGGACGCCGCCGGCTATGCCAAGTGGCTGAAGGGCGTGCGCGCCTTCGGCGCCGGCTTCTGGGAAGCGCTGGGCGAAAAGCGCAACCCGAAGGTGGTGTTCGAGCACCCCGGTGAAGGCACCATCCCCAGCTCGATCTTCGTGTGCGAGACCGGCGGCATGGTGGTGATCTGCGCCGGCACCACCGGCTACAACGCCACCGTCGACCTGCGCTACCTGTGGATGCGCCAGAAGCGCCTGCAGGGCTCGCACTTCGCCAACGACGAGCAGGCATACGGGCTGAACGACCTGGTGCTGGCGGGCAAGGTGGACCCCTGCATGAGCCGCGCCTTCACCTATGCCGAACTGCCGGTGGCCCACCAGCTCATGCACGACAACAAGCACCCCCACGGCAACATGGCGGTGCTGATCGGCGCGCCTGACTTCGGGCTGGGCAAGACCGCAGCGGTGCCGGAACTGCACCATGTGGCGGAAGTGCGTGCCGACGAGGCGCCGGAAGACGCCAAGGCGGAAGTGGTGCCGCGGGTTCCCACCGGCGATACCGACGAGGCCCTGGAAGCCCTGGAAGGCCTGGTGGTCGACGAAACCACGAAGGTCGGCGACGTGATGACGGGTACCCTCATCTCCTGCCGTCCGGACGACACGCTGAAGACGGCGGCCGAGACCATGCTGGAGCACCACATCCGCGCGATGGCGGTGCTGGAGAACGGTCTGGCCATCGGCGTGATCTCCATGACCGACGTGATCCTGGCCCGTCAGCAGTGGCCGCAGGGCGATGCGCTGCGCCTGCCGGTGCGCCGGGTGATGACGCTGGGCGCCTTCACCTGCCGGGCCGACGATCTGCTGAGCGATGCCGTCAGCACCATGACGGCGCGGCGGATCCACCGCCTGGTGGTGGTGCAGGAGAAGGACGGCCGCGACGAGCCCATCGGCATGCTGTCCACCTCCGATGTGGTGCGGAAGATGCTCGCCGAGCGGAAGAAGTAAGCGGGCACTGCCTGACTGAATGGGGCGGGGCGGCCGATCGGCCGCCCCGTTTCGTTTCGGGTGCCCCTAGTCGTCGAAGGACCCGCGGCGCGGCAGCGCCCGGCCATCGCCGGCGAACACGTGGCAGGCATCGGCGGGCAGGCTGAGGCGGATGCCGTCGCCGATGCGGACCCGGGTGCCGGCACCAGCCGCCACCACCAGATCGCCCGCCGCGGTGGCCACGTGCACAAGCGTGTCCGATCCCAGCCGCTCGACGATGGCGATGCGGCCGTCCACCTGTGCGGCATTGGCGGCGTCGCCCACCACGATGTGTTCCGGCCGGATGCCCAGGGTGACGGCACTGCCGGGAGCCTGGCCTTGCGCAGCCACCTCGGCCGCCACCGGGGTGTCCCGCCCGGCCAGCGCAATGCCGGCGCTGTTTGTCCCCACCTCGGCCAGCGTGCCGGGCAGGAAGTTCATCTGCGGCGAGCCGATGAAGCCGGCGACGAAGCGGTTCTGCGGCCGGTGATACAGCTCCAGCGGGGCGCCGGCCTGTTCCACCACGCCGGCGTTCAGCACCACGATCTGTTCGGCCAGGGTCATCGCCTCCACCTGGTCGTGGGTGACGTAGACCATGGTGGCGCCCAGCTCACGGTGCAGCTTGGCGATCTCCAGGCGCATCTGCACGCGCAAGGCGGCATCCAGGTTCGACAGCGGCTCGTCGAACAAAAACACCTTGGGATCGCGGGTGATCGCCCGGCCGATGGCCACGCGCTGGCGCTGGCCGCCGGACAGCTCCTTGGGCTTGCGCTCCAGCAGGTGGTCCATCTGCAGGATGCGGGCGGCTTCGCGCACCCGCCGGTCGGCCTCCGCCCGGTCAGTCTTCGCCAGCTTCAGCCCGAAGATCATGTTCTGGTAGACGCTCATATGCGGGTAGAGCGCGTAGGACTGGAACACCATGGCCACGCCGCGCCGGGCCGGCGCCACGTCGTTCACCGCGCACCCGTCGATCCTCAGCGTGCCGGCGGTGATGTCCTCCAGCCCGGCGATCAGGCGCAGCAGGGTGGACTTGCCGCAGCCCGACGGGCCGACGAACACGGTGAAGCTGCCGGGCGCGATCTCCAGGTCCACGTGGCGGATCACCTGGGTGGCGCCGAAAGCCTTGCACACATCCTCGAACGTGATCGCCGCCATACCGCTCAGCCCTTCACCGCGCCGGCCGTGAGGCCGGAGACGATGCGGCGCTGGAACACCAGCACCAGCGCGATCAGCGGCACGGTGACGATCACCGAAGCGGCCATGATGTTGCCCCAGGGCAGTTCGAACTGGCTGGCGCCGGAAAAGTTGGCGATGGCCACCGGCACCGTCCGCTGGGTGTCCGACAGCGTGAAGGTGAGCGCGAACAGGAACTCGTTCCACGCGGCGATGAAGGCCAGCAGCCCGGTGGTGACGAGGGCCGGGCCCATCAGCGGCAGGAACACCCGCGTCAGCGTCGTCCACGGGCCGGCGCCGTCCATGATGGCGGCTTCCTCCAGCTCCCTGGGCAGCTCGCGCATGAAGGTGGTCAGCACCCACACGGTGAAGGGCAGGGTGAAGATCATGTAGGAGAGCACCAGGCCATAAAGGCTGTTGTAGAGCCCGAGGCTGCGGATCAGCTCGAACATGCCGCCCAGCACCGCCACCTGCGGGAACATGGACACCGACAGGATGGCCAGCAGCAGCACCCCGCGGCCGCGGAAGCGCACGCGGCCCAGCGCATGGGCGGCGGTGAGCGACAACAGCAGCGAGATCCCCACCGTGAGCACCGCCACGACCACGGAATTGAGGATGTTGCGGCCGAAGGGCTGGCCTTCGAACACATGGGCGTAATTGCCGATGTTGAAGGAGAACGGGAACCAGGTGACGTCGAACAGCTCCTGCGGCGTTTGCAGCGAGGAGTTCACCGCCCAGTAGAAGGGAAACACGGTGTAGACGACGATCACGCCGATGGCGGCGTAGAAGGCGGCGGTGGCGGATCGCGAGCGGCCGGGGATCGCCATGGCTAGTCGGCCCCCAGGCGCACGCGGCCGGCCATCAGGTAGAGCACGGTGGCGAGCGCGATGACGAAGAACAGCAGGGTGGAGGCGGCCGACCCGGCGCCGACGTTCTGGAAATCGATCAGCTCCTGGCGGGCATAGACCGACATGGTCATGGTCGCCTCGGTATTGGCGGTGAGCACGTAGATCAGATCGAAGATCCTCAGGGCATCCAGCGTGCGGAAGATGATGGCCACCATCAGCGCCGGCTTGATCAGCGGCAGGGTGACCCGGAAGAACACGGTGAGCGGGGGCACCCCGTCCACGCGGGCTGCCTCATAGCATTCGCCGGGCAGCATCTGCAGGGCCG
>JAGQRL010000073.1:20192-20436 GCA_020425485.1 Rhodospirillaceae bacterium | reverse complement strand
GAGGATGTCGTTCTGGATCGTGCCCTGGAGCTGCACCGGCTTAACGCCCTGCTCCTCCGCGGCGACGATGTAGAGCGCCAGCACCGGCAGCACCGCCCCGTTCATGGTCATCGACACGCTCATGGTGTCGAGCGGGATGCCGTCGAACAGCGTGCGCATGTCCATGATGCTGTCGATGGCCACGCCGGCCATGCCGACATCGCCTTCCACCCGCGGATTGTCGCTGTCGTAGCCGCGGTGGGTG
>JAGQRL010000073.1:0-20161 GCA_020425485.1 Rhodospirillaceae bacterium | reverse complement strand
CGGCCGCCAGGTTGCGCCGGTAGAAGGCGTTGGACGCCTGGGCAGTGGAGAAGCCGGCATACTGCCTGACCGTCCACGGCCGGGTGACGTACATGGTGGAGTAGGGGCCGCGCAGGAAGGGCGGGATACCCGGCATGGTGCCGAGGTGATCGAGCCCGGCCAGGTCGTCCGCCGTATACAGCGGATTGACCATGATCTGTTCGGGCGTGTCCCACAGATAGTCTTCCGGCCGCTTGCCGACGGCCGCGGCGAAACTGTCCGCCCAAGCCGCACGGCCGGCTCCGGCGCCAGCAGCTCCAGGGTTGAGCTGGATCTGGGTGAAGTCGGGGATCTGGGTCATGGTACGCGGACTCCCAAACGATCGAGGGTCTGCTCAAGCGTGTCGAGGACATTGCCGCCGAGGGCGATGAAGTCATCGATCCCGGCTGCGGTGTAGACGTCCCGCTGATCGCCGGGGGCACCGGCGAGGAACAGGAATTCGCAGCCGGCCGCCTTCAGTGCCTGGGCGAAGGGGACGGCATGCTCGGCATAGAGCTTGTCGCTGGAGCACAGGATGGCGATACGGCTGCCGCTGTCCTTGAAGGCGGCAACGCAGGCATCGGCTTCGTTGAAGCCGCCCTTGTTGATGGCTTCGATGCCGGCCACCTCGAAGAAGTTCTTCGCGAAGGTTGCCCGGCCGGTGTGGTGGGCGATCGGGCCGATATTGGCTTCGAAGATCTGCGGTGCCGGGTTGCCGGCGGCGGCATGGGCCAGGCTGGCGTCGCGCAGCCGCTCGAACAGGGCGGCGAAGCGGCGTGCCGGCAGGGGCGCCATCGAAGCGGGCGTGCCGGCCAGGGCGGCGGCCATCTGGGCGATGGAGGCACCGGCGCCGGCCGCCTTCACCAGGGCCGCGGTCAGCGCCCCGTCGCCGGCCACCGAGGCGGCATCGGCAAGGCCGGACACGGCCACCCCATCGGTACCGCCGGCGGCCGCTGCGCAGAGGGCCGCCAGGTCCGGGGCCGGGTGGGCGGCCACCTTCTCCGCGATGTTGGGGAACTCCGAAACGCCGGTCAGCGGATCCTTGCGCCGGGCCAGGTTCTTCTTGCGCTGGTCCCAGGTGTCGTCGATCGCCTTGGCGATGTGGCCGGTGCGCAGCGCGGCGACGATGCCGCCGGACGCTTCGATCGCCTGGAACTCATGCCAGGCCGCTTCGGCAAGCTGGTCGGTCAGGCTTTCGATGTACCAGGAGCCGCCGGAGGGATCGATCACCTTGTTGAGCGAGGTTTCCTCGCACAGCAGGTGCTGGATGTTGCGGGCGATGCGCATAGACGTGCCGTCCGGCAGGCCGAGGGCGGCGTCGTAGGGCTCCACCGTGATGGCGTCGGCCCCGCCCAGGGCGGCGGCGAAGGCAGCCACGCTGGTGCGCAGGATGTTCACCCAGGGGTCGACCCGGCTCATCATCCGGTCGGCCGTGCGCACCGCAGTCCACATGGCCTGGGCGGGTTCCGAGGCGCCCGAGGCGGCGGTGATGCGCGACCACATGCGCCGGGCGGCGCGCAGCTTGGCGATGGTTTCGAAGAAGTCGCAATCGACGGAGAAGCGGAAGGCGATCTGCCCCGCCGCCGCATCGACCGAAAGCCCGGCGGCGGTGAGCGCCTTCAGATAGGCAACGCCGGTGGCCATGGCGACCGCCAGGTCCTCCGCCTCGCTGGCGCCGGCGGTGTGGTAGGCGGCGGTGTCCACCGTAACGGCGCGGCTGCCCGGTGCCGTCGTCGCCACATAGGCGGCGAGGTCGGCCATGCGCTTCAGGGCCGTGTCCACATCCGTGGCCAGCGAGCCGCTGCCGGCCAGCGCGCCGATGGGGTCGGCCCCCAGCATCGCCTGGCAGGCCGACGCGGCGACGCCGCGCTTGGCGAGCAGGGCGAAATAGAGTGCCGCGGCGGGCAGTGCCTGCTCGCCCGCTTCCAGGTCCAGCGGGGCGATGGACAGGTCCACATCGGCCAGCGCGCGTTCCAGATCCGCCAGCCCGGCGACCATGACGCCGTCGACGCCGGCCAGATCGGCCGCCTCGGCCGCGGTGGGGGCCACCCCGGCACGCGCCGCCTTGTCCAGCCGCAGCAGCACCGAGGTGGTGCCCTTGGCCAGATCGGTGAGGATCATCTTGTTGGCGGTGGCCGGATCGGGATGCACCGCTTCCTGGCGGATATCCCAGCCCTGCTGCACCGCGCCGGCCGCGGTGCGGGCGCGGGTGAAGGGGCCGGCGCCGGGGAAGCCCGAGGGATCGCCGTCGGCCGGCCAGTCCTCGCGGGTATAGATCGGCTGCACCGTGATGCCGTCGTAGGTGCGGTGCAGCATCTTCTTGTCGAACGGGGCACCCTTGAGCACCTTTTCGACTTCCGCCACCCAGTCTTCATAGCTGACCGGGGCGAACTCGCCGCCGAGGATCAGGTCGCTGTCGCTCATTTCGCCTCCCTAGGCATCCGACGACCCTACCACCACTGGGCGTGCCGCTACACCCGTTCTATCAAACCGACCCGGCGCTGGCACCGGTTCGCAGGTGCAGGCCGCAATACCCCCAGCCCCGACCCTCAGGGTCCGCCGCTGCACACCGTGCATGGACGCACCCCTCCTGCCAGGACTACAGAAGGCACCGCGGCAATGGCTCCCCAATGGAGGTGGGCGAATGGACTATCAGGACATCCTCTATGAGGCCCGCGACGGCGTCGCTTTGATTACGATCAATCGGCCCGACAAAATGAACGCATTTCGCGCCCAGACCTGCGAGGAACTGATCCACGCGTTCAACCGGGCGGGCTGGGACAAGGCGGTGGGGGTGATCGTGCTCACCGGTGCAGGCACCCGGGCGTTCTGCACCGGCGGCGACCAGTCGGCCCATGCCGGCAGCTACGACGGCCGCGGCACCATCGGCTTGCCGCTGGAAGAGATGCAGGGGCTGATCCGCGACGTGCCGAAGCCGGTGATCGCCAAGGTGCGCGGATATGCCATCGGCGGCGGCCATGTCCTGGCGCTGGTGTGCGACCTGACCATCGCCGCGGAAAACGCGGTGTTCGGCCAGGTGGGGCCCAAGGTCGGCTCCGTCGATCCGGGCTTCGGCACCGCCTACATGGCGCGCTGCATCGGCGAGAAGAAGGCGCGCGAGGTCTGGTACCTGTGCCGGCGCTACACCGCCCACCAGGCCGTGGAGATGGGGCTGGCCAACATCGCCGTGCCCGACGACGAGCTGGACGCCACGGTGGACCAGTGGTGTGCGGAGATCCTGGAAAAGAGCCCGACGGCGCTGGCCATCGCCAAGCGGTCGTTCAACGCCGACAGCGCGTCGATCGCCGGCATCTCGGCGATGGGGCTCTACCACGTCTCCCAGTTCTACCAGTCGGAGGAAAGCCAGGAGGGCGTGCAGGCCTTCCTGGAGAAGCGCAAGCCGGACTTCCGCAAGCACCAGAAATAGGGGCGGGCCAGACGCGAACGCGTCTGACCAGGCCCGTCAGCCCGTCAGCCCATCAGCCCGGCGGCGGCAGGGTGCTGCCGGCGGCCGGCCCGCCGTCGTGGAACGGCAGGTGCACCGCGGCGGTGGGGCTCGTCCACACCACCGTGTCGAAGGCGCCGCAATGGCCGCACACGGCTGACCACACCGGCAGCACGGTGCCGCAGGCCTGGCACACCCAGGCTTCGTCCGGCCCGGCGGCATCGGCCCTCAGCAGCCACGAGCGGGCCGCTTCGGCATCGTGGTTTTCGCCGTGCTCCAGGTCCGCCATGGTGCGGTAGACGCGGCGGGAGGGCGCGCGGTCGACCACCGCCATCAAGGTCTCGCGGGCCTGCGCCCACTGCTCCGCACCAATCTGGGCACGGGCCAGTACCAGGCCGCTTTCCGCCTCGTTGGGCGCCAGTGCGTAGAGCCGTTCGGCCCGGCGCAGGCGCACCAGCGGATCCTCGTCGCGGTCGAGCCGCAGGTAGATGTCCGCCAGATCGGGGTGGGCGGCCTTCGGCCAGGTGCGCTCGATCAGCTTGGCGGCCTGGCGGCCCCGTTCGGTGCGCTCCAGCATGTGCGCCTCGCGCAGCACCGCCGGCACGAACAGCGGCGACAGCCCGGTGGCCTGGTGGGCCAGCGACTGGGCGGCATCCAGGTTTTCCGCCGCTTCGGCTTCGCGTGAGCGCTCGATCAGCACGGCAGTCTTCTGGCGGCGGGCGGTTTCCGCGTCGATCAGCCCGGCGCGCTGGGCCGCCACCAGGCTGTCCTGGGCTTCCACCCAGCGGCGCATGCGCACTTCCAGTTCCAGGCAGGTGCGGATCACCCACGGCGTCATCGGCCGGATGGCGCGGGCGCGCTGCGCCAGTTCCAGGGCGCGCAGGTTGTCGTCGTCGCGCATCGCCTGGCTGAGCAGGCCGCGCAGCGCCAGGAACTCGGTCTCGCTGCGCTCCAGCATGCGCTCGAAATAGCGGGCCGCAGCGCTGTCGTCGCCATGGAGCTGGGCCGCCTGGGCGGCCAGCAGCATGGTCAGCGGCGGCTCGTCCAGCAGCGTGTCGGCCTTGCGCGACAGCTTCGAGGCACTTTCCACATCGCCGGCGGCAACCGCCACCATGCCCTGGGTGAGCGCTTGGTAGCCGCGCATGCGGCGCGACTGGCTGCGGTTGCGGGCGATCGACCCGGGGGCGCCCAGCAGCGCCCGCCAGGCGCGGTAGAACAGGGCGGCCAGGATGATGATGATGAGCACGGCGAGCACCAGCACGCCCATCTCGGTATGGGCCTGGTAGCCCAGCCACTCGATGGTCACCGAACCGGGATGCTCGACCAGGAACAGGGCGGCAGCGATGGCGATGCCGGCCTGAACGATCAGGAAGAACGCGCGCCTCATTGTCCGGCCTCGTCTCCGCTGATGCCGGACAATCTATCGAGTACGGCCTGGCCAAGCTGGCCAAGCGCCGCTTCCGCGGCCAGGCGGGCCTGGGCATCGGCCATCCAGCCGGCGGCGGCTTCGGCGGCCTGCCCGTCGAGCGCGCCCATTTCTTCAACCGCGGCCGCCAGGTCGCCGGAACGCAGGTTGAATTCCGCGCGGGCTAGGATGGCGCCGGTGTCGTCGCCGGCCACCATGCCGGGAGCGCGGCGGATGGTCACCAGCTCGCTCAGGCTTTCCAGCGTCATGTCCAGCCAGTCGGGATCGGGGTCCGAGCCGTCGGCTGCCAGCACGCTGCGGGCGAGATCGGGGAAGCGGGCGGCCAGGGCGGCACGGGTGGGAATGCCTTCGGCGGCCCGGTCGGCGATCGCCGCCACGGCGGCCGACAGCTCGGCATCGGCGGACACCAGCGTGTCCACCGTGGCCAGCGACACCGCAAACGGGCCGGAGCCGCCCAGGTCGTTGCGCAACTGGCTGAAGGCCAGCGCCAGCGCCTGATCATTCTCGATACCGCGGTTCACCCGTTCGGCCACACCTTCCACCGACCCCAGGCGATCCTGGAAGGCGGCGATGGCTTCGGTGGCTTCGCCCGACGTGCTGTCGAGCCGGCTGGCAACCTCGCTCAGCCGGTCGCTGAGGCCGGACACCGCGCCGTCCAGCGTGTCCACGCGGGTGCGCAGGCCGGTGACTTCGGTGCGGATCGGGTCGAGGGCGGCCCCCACGGCCTCGCCGACATCGAAGCTGCCGACGGAGGCTGCGGCGGCATCCGCGGCTTCGCGCACGGCCGCCAGTTCGGTACGGATGGCGTCGAGGTCGGCACCGCTGTCGGCGGTGGGCTGCGGTGCTGCCAGGGCATCGCCGATGCGACCTTCCAGGGCATCGAGCCGGTCGCTCAGTTCGGCCAGGGCTTCGCTGGTGCCGCTGTCGGCCACCACGGCGGCATCGGCCGATGGCCGTTCGCCGGCCGGGGCGGCTTCGATGCCGGACACGGTCTCTTCCAAAGCGGCCAGGCGCTCGGTCAGGGCCGAAAGATCGGCACTGTCGGCGGCCGGGGCGACCGTGTCGCCGCCGCTCTGCGGCGCCCACAGGTCGGGCAGGATGGACGGCGCCCAGGCCGGCGCGAAGGCCGCGCCGACCAGGGCGACAATCGCCACCACCAGGGCCAGCCAGCCGATGCCGCCACCGCGGCGCGCCTGGGCAGCGCCGATCAGCAGGGCGGCGGTGTCGTCGCGCCCATCATCGTCGTCGTCATCGTCATCGTCAGCCGGCCGGGCGGGGGCGGCGCTTGCCTGCCTGGACACCGCCGGCTCAAGCACCGCGGGATCGGCCGGCACTTCGCCGGTGGCGACCGGGCTGGGCACCGCGGCCTCGTCGCCATGGGGAGCAGCCTCGGCGGCGCCATCGCCCTCGGCCTCGCCTTCGCGCGGGCCGGCGGCTTCCAGCAGATCGGCCTCGCTCAGCTCGATCCCGTGGGTGGCGGCGGCGGCGCGGATCTCGGCATGGCGCCCATCGGGGATGGCAGAGCGGGTCTTCCAGCCCTGCACCGTGGTCACCGGCACCCCCAGCTTGTGCGCCATCGGACGGATGCCGCCGAACTGGGCGATCACCCGTTCCGCTGCGGTGGGCTGGGCAGCAGCATCCGCCTCGGCACCCGGCTCACGGTCTCCGGGAATCGCGTCGGTGGGATCCTTCTGGTCTTCTGGACGGTCAACCATGGGGCGCGTTCGTCTGTTTCTGGTTCTAGGATCGGAGCGGAACCTTGGGCGGAGACGGATATCGGCGCAAGGTTTCCATCAGACTTTCCGATGTCGGCATCGGACTTATCCAGATTTCGCGCCAGCACGACCCAGGTAGCTCGGAGGCGATGGCCGGACTAAGGCAGACAGCAAGTACATGGGGCAGCGCCGGCCGAAGCCCAGCCTCCGCAGAAAGTGTATCAAACAGCCGCGCCGTCCGTGCAGAGAAAAAGAGTACACCCGAGATATCGCCATTCGCGAGGGCCTGCGCGGCCTCGGGAGCCAAAGATGTTGCCGGCTCTGCGGCGTAGAGCGGGGCGGAACGTACGGTGTACCCCTGGGTCTGCAGGGCATGCGGCAAATCGCCGGCCACATCGCGTCCGCAAACGTGCAGCACAATGCCAGGTTGCTGCGGTGCGAGCGCCGGGAAGCCTTGTTGCAGATGGGCCACGGTGCCGCCGCCATCGCGCACATCGGCAAATCCGGCCGTGTGGGCGGCTGCCGCGGTGCGCTTGCCCACCGCCACCACGGGCAGATCGCGGCGCGGGCTGCGCGCGGCGAAGGCACGTACACCGTTCGTGCTGGTGAAGACCAGTGTGTTCACACCGCCGAGATCGAGCGGCTGGGCGGGATCGATGCGGATGTCCATCACCGGGGAGACCACGGCGCGGTGGCCGAGTCCGACCAGCCGTGCAGCCAACGCATCGGCGTCCGGCTGCGGCCGGGTGACCAGCCAGCAGGGCGGGCTCATACGCCCATGGCGGCCAGCAGGTCGCCCGCCTCATCGCGCAGCCGGCGGCCGAGCGCATCGCCCAGGTCCGCGGCATCGCTGCGGCTGCCCTCCACGGAGCGTGCGACCGAGCGGCTGCCGTCCGGCAGGGCCACCAGGCCGCGCAGGGACAGGCGGTCGCCTGCCAGCTCGGCCAACCCGGCGATGGGGGTGTGGCAGGAGCCGCCGAGGCGCGCCAGCATGGCCCGTTCGGCGCTCACCCGGTCGGCGGTATCGGCACAGGAGATGGCGGCTGCCGCGGCACGGGCCGCCGCGTCCTCCGTTCGGCAGATCAGCGCGATGGCGCCCTGGCCCACCGCCGGCAGCATCTCGCCCGGCGCCAGCACCACCGCCCCGGGCACCTCGACGCCCAGGCGGTCGAGCCCCGCCTTGGCGAGGAAGGTACCGGCGATGGCGCCGTCGCGGAGCCGCTGCAGCCGGGTGCCGACATTGCCGCGCATGGGCACGACGCTGAGATCGGGCCGGGCGATCAGAAGCTGGGCCTGGCGGCGCGGCGAACAGGTGCCGACGGCGCTGCCGGGCGGCAGGTCGGCTATGGCGGTGCCGGTGCCGCTGATCCACACATCGCGCGGGTCGGCTCGCGGCAGCACGCCGGCCAGCACCAGCCCGTCCGGCAGGTCCGACGGCACGTCCTTCAAGGAGTGCACGGCGAGATCCACCCGGCCGTCCAGCGTCGCCCGGTCGATGTCCTTGGTGAACAGGCCCTTGCCGCCCAGGTCCGCCAGCGGCCGGTCGCGCACGCGGTCGCCCTGGGTGGTGAGGGTGACGATGGGCAGTGCGTCCGCCGCGTCCATGCCGGGCACCAGCCGGGCGATCAGGGCGCGCGTGGCCTCCGCCTGCCACAGCGCCAGGGGGCTTGCGCGGGTGCCGATATGGAGGGGAGAAGGCATGCACGCTGGGTAGGCAACGCCGGGCGCAGCGTCAACGCCATTGCGTTGAGGCATGGCGGCCCTGGCTTGCCGGCGGGGCGGCGCGCCGCCAAGGTGGCGGCCATGATCGTGCTGGGCATCGAAACGTCGTGCGACGAAACCTCCGTGGCGCTGGTGGGCTGCGACCGGCAGGTGCACGCCCACATCACGCGCTCCCAGCTCGACCTGCACCGCGCCTATGGCGGCGTGGTGCCGGAAATCGCCGCGCGCGACCACCTGGCCGCGCTGGATCCCATGGTGCGCCAGGCGCTGGCCGGCTTCGCACCGGGGCTGGACGGGGTGGATGCGGTGGCCGCCACCGCCGGGCCGGGGCTGATCGGCGGGGTGCTGGTGGGCACCACCTACGCCAAGGGGCTGGCGCTGGCGCGCGGGCTGCCGTTCCTCGCCATCAACCACCTGGAAGGCCATGCCTTGACGCCGCGGCTGACGGCCGAACCGCCGCCCGACTTCCCCTATCTGCTGCTGCTGGTTTCCGGCGGCCACTGCCAGCTTCTGGTGGTCGACGGGGTGGGGCGCTACCGCCGGCTGGGCACCACGGTGGACGACGCAGTGGGCGAGGCGTTCGACAAGGTCGCCAAGCTGCTGGGCCTCGGCTACCCCGGCGGGCCGGAGATCGAGGCGGCGGCCCGCACCGGCGATCCCCGCCGCTTCCCGCTGCCGGCCCCCATGGTGGGGCGGCGGGACTGCCACTTTTCCTTTTCCGGGCTGAAGGCGGCGGTGCGGCGGCTGGTGGAGGGCTGGGGCGCAGCACCGCCCGATGCCCGCGCGGTGGCCGATGTGGCGGCGGCCTTCCAGGCGGCGGTGGCAGCCAGCCTGCGCGACCGCACGGCGCGTGCCATCGAGGTGTTCCGCACCGAACGGCCAGACGGCGGGGCGCTGGTGGTGGCCGGCGGCGTCGCCGCCAACGGGATGCTGCGGGGGGAATTGTCGGCGTTGGCCGAGGCGCGCGGGCTCGCCCTGCTGGCGCCGCCGCTGGCGCTGTGCACCGACAATGCGGCGATGATCGCCTGGGCCGCCCTGGAACGGCTGCGGGCCGGGCTTGCACCCGACCCGCTGGACTTTCGTGCCCGGCCGCGCTGGCCGCTCGACCCCGACGCCCCACCGGCAGTGGGGGCCGGGGTCAAGGCTTGACGCAAGGCGGTTCGACTAAAACACCTGGACTTCGACCCAGCCGGAATCGGGATCGTTGCCGGTCTTGTCCAGTGCTGCGGTCACCTGCCAGACATGGCTGGCGTAGCGGCCGACGAAGCTGGGCGACACCTGCGCCGGCAGGGTCACCTCGCCCTCGAACTCGTAGGTTCCGCCGCCCTTCAGCGTCTGGCTGCCGGCGATGCGGAATTCCTGGTTGAAGGTCTGGTGCGTGCGCTTCAGGCCGCGCGGGGGCTCCGCCTTAGGGTTGGGCGGCGCCAGTTCGACATCGGGGATGTCGATCACCTCCTGGGCGCGCAGGCGCACATACACGTTGCGCACCTCCATATCCTTGTCGTCGATCTCGGCGGTGACCTTCACCGGCACCGACTCGCCACGCACGATCGACCCGATTTCCAGATCGACCTTGGCCCCCCCGCCTGTGAGGAAGTTCTTCATGCCCCCAAACAAGCCCATGGCTTGAACCCTCCTGTTGAAATCGTTTGCCGGTGGGCAAACGCGCGCCACGCTGCCGGCGATTGATGGCAGGATGTGGGCTGTTCTGCCGCCGGGTGATTGCCTATGGTCGCCGCAAAACGGCACACCCCAGGAGAGGGCCATGTACTATCTGATCGTCTGCACCGACAAGCCCGGGATGCTGGAAACGCGGATGGCCAGCCGCGAGGCCCATCTGGGGCATATCGGCTCGCGCGGCGACGACCTGCTGGTGGGCGGGCCGACCATCACCGACGACGGCCAGAAGCCGACCGGCAGCGCCTACATCATGGACTTTCCCGACCGCGCGGCGGCCGAAGCCTTCGCCAATGCCGACCCCTACAACCAGGCCGGCGTGTTCGGCTCCATCACCGTCACGCCCTGGCGCAAGATCTTTCCCGAGGATTGAGCGTGCCGGCGCGCCCGCGGTCGTCCTGCCGGGCGGGTGCTGAGGCGAGGGGGCCTGAAGGAGGGCGTGCGTGAGAACGGCACTCGTCGTCGTCGACGTGCAAACCAGCCTGATGGACCGGGGGCCGTGGCAGGCCGAAGAGCTGGTGGCGCAGGTCACCGGCCTTGTGGACGCGGCACGGGCGGCCGGCGCGCCGGTGGTTCTGCTGACGGACCGGCGGGTGCAGCCCGACCCCAGCCTCCATTCCAGCCTGGTGCCCCAGCCGTCCGACGTGCTGGTGGAGAAGGGCTATTGCGACGCCTTTCTTGAAACGCCGCTCGATGCGGAGCTGAAGGCGCGGGGCGTCGACCGGCTGATCGTCTGCGGCATACAGACCGACTTCTGTGTCGATACGACGTGCCGCAGTGCCGCCTCGCACGGCTACGAGGTGCTGCTGGTCGGCAACGCCCATTCCACTTTCGACCACGAGTATCTGACGGCCGAACAAATCGTTGCCCACCACAACAGGGTGCTGCGCCGTTTGCCAGCAGGGCGCGGCTCCGTTGCCGTGATCGATGCCGCCGAGGTGGCGTTTGCTTGAGGGTCGGGTGTCTTGAGAACGCCCGGAGAGGTGAGAGGGAAGGACCGAAGTCCATGGCCTACTGGCTGCTGAAATCGGAGCCCGGAAGCTGGTCGTGGGACGACCAGGTGAAGCAGGGCCGCCAGGAATGGGACGGCGTGCGCAACTATCAGGCGCGCAACAACATGCGGGCCATGAAGGCGGGCGACCGGGCGTTCTTCTACCACTCGGTCAACGGCACGGAGGTGGTGGGGATCGTCGAAGTGGTGGCCGAAGCCCACCCCGACAGCACCGACACCACCGGCAAGTGGGAGTGCGTGGACATCGCCCCGGTGCGGCCGTTCACGCGGCCGGTGTCGATGGCCGAGATCAAGGCCGAGCCGCGCCTGGCCCAGATGGTGCTGGTGAACAACAGCCGCCTGTCGGTGCAGCCAGTCACCCCGGAGGAATGGGCGGTCGTCTGCGAGACGGGTGAGACCGAGGCGGGGTGATCCTCTTTTGTGCAAGAGAATGTCAAGATCTAAGGCTAAGACCTGGAGAATTTAGTCCATGGAAGAATTTGGGAAAGAACTGGTTCAGATATCGATCGATTTGGCCGAGCATGCGAATAAATTCGAGAATTCGCATCAAAAGACATTGGAAATAATAACTGACATGGCGGTGAGCCTAGAGAATTGCTGGAGCAGATCCAATTTAGGATATCATGCATGTGTGTATTATGCAGGACTTTTAACTCCACCGCAGGGCGCACATTTCAGTGTAGAGTGGGGGTTGAATGATCGGGTCATCAGCGGTACCGTCGGAGATTGGGTTGAGTACTCGCCTACTGTCGTGTTTCGCCAAATCTATCATCGCGCAGGAGATCCGGATATCGAGAAGATTCGTAAAGACTCCGGAGATTTGAGGGAAAGAGTCTTAGATGCAAAGAATGAGATCTTGTCTATAATTAGAATCACTTTACAGCAAAATAATGATCAATATCTAGAAGAAATTAGATCTCGTGTTGAGTGTCTTGAAATGGCGGAATATGAGTCATTGAGGCGTGGAATGCTATCGGGTGGGCAATATCTCTCTAGTGACTATAAGGCTCACGGACAAGGAGTCCGCATAGCACCACACCAGCATGTTATTGTTGAAATGGCTAGTTTGGCTACGCCTCTTGTGTGTGCAAGAGACCTCTCTCGTGCAGCCAGGCAAGCAGGGTCACATTTTCAGCGGCTCGGAGGAACCAAGATGAAGAAAGGTCATGATTGCGCAAACATCTTCATAGGTCATGGACATTCACTAGATTGGCTTCTATTGAAAGATTTTATCAAGGATAGATTGGCCCTTGAATACAATGAATTTGATAGTGTTCCAAATGAAGGTGTCTCCATAGTCGAGAGACTCGAGCAGATGCTTGATACCACATCCTTTGCCTTTCTCGTATTAACGGCTGAAGATGAGCTTGCTGATGGCAGGCTACAAGCCCGGATGAATGTCATTCACGAGGTTGGCCTATTTCAGGGAAGACTGGGGTTCAGGCGCGCCATCATTATCCTGGAAGAAGGATGCGACGAGTTCTCGAATATTCGAGGTCTAAAGCAGATTAGATTCCCTCGCGGAAATATTTCTGCATGTTTCGAGAAGATTCGAGGTGTGTTGGAACGTGAAGGCATAATGGGTTAACGCAGAAGCGTCCCAAGACTTAAATGCTATGGAGATGCTTACAAATTGAATATTCACGTCCATCTGATTCGGTGGTGGAAAGTAGATTCAATGCGCCGTTTAGTTGGCGCCAGATCCCAGTTCATTATGTCTGGGAGATGCGGGCACATAGGCGGGGCAGGGCGCTCCCATTGTCCCCACCCAATGTTTTGATTGTGCGCGTGTGAACGTAGGAACAGGCTGGGCCGGCGCAACAATCTGAGTGGACCACGGCGATGCGGCGGCAGGAGCCCATGGTCGGCATCACGCTCGCCTTCGTGTGCCTCGGCATCCTGGGGGCGATGCCGATCATCGCCAACAGCCGGCCGGCCGGCTTCTCCGCCCTCAGCTTCGCCTTCTTCCTGTCGGTCTGGCAGCTCGTCTGTGCCATCCCGCTGGTGGTGGGCGAGGCCGTGTCGGGCCGAAGGGGCATCCTGGACGCGGCCCTGGCGCCCGCCATCCGCCGCCGCACTTTGGCGATCGTGCTGGTTACTGGCGCCATCTTCGGGCTGTCCACCTTTGCCTATGTGCTGGCGATGGAACGTGCCGGCGCGGTGGCCGCGGCCATCGCCATCCAGGCCTATCCACTGTTCGCCATCGCCTGGGAATCGGTGTTCCTGAAGCGCCGCAAGAGCCCGGCGGAACTGGGCTTCACGCTGCTGCTGCTGGCCGCCCTCTACTACCTCGCCACCGGCGGCACCTGGGCCGTCGCGGGGTTTTCCGTCTGGTTCGCCGTGGCGCTCGGCGTGCCGTTCCTGTGGAGCATCGCCCATGTGATCGTGCGCGAGGTGCTGGTGGCGACGCCGATCACGCCGGGCCAGGTGACGTTCCTGCGCGTGCTGATTTCCTCGGTCTTCCTCGGTGCGGTGCTGCTGGCGGTGGCCGGGCCAGAGGCGGTGCTGGCCGACCTCGGCGCGTTCGGCTTCCAGCAGCACGCCTTCATCATGGGGCTGGTGTACTACCTGGAGCTGATCTTGTGGTTCTACGCCATGCGCCACATCGACGTGTCGGTGGCCAGTTCCATCGCCGTGCCGTCGCCGGTGCTTACCATGGTGCTGGCCATCGTGTTCCTGGGCGACCGGGTGGAGCCCTACCAGGTGGCCGCCCTGGCCGTCGTCATCGCCAGCCTCTACGGGTTGCTGCTGGCCGGCATGCGCAAGCGCCGCCGCGAGCGGGTGTCATGAGGGCCGGGTCCGGCTGACCCGGCAATAGGCTACGGCTGCGCCTGCTCGCCGTCCTCCGCCGCCGCATCCTCTGCGGCCGCTTGGGCGGTCTCTTCCTCCACCCGCTCCGCTTCCACCATGGAGGTTTGGGCGACGGCCGAGGCGCGCGGATAGAGCGCGACGTAGCTGCCCTGCTCGCCCAGCGGCTTGGAGGGCCGCCGCGTCATCCGGTAGAGCGCGAAGCCGCCGATGCCAGCGTTGACCGCGGCGATCAGCCAGTAGAACAGGCTCGATCCGAACGCCCCCATGGCCGCGGCCGCCAGGCTCGGCCCGATCACCGAACCGGCACCGTAGATGAGCTGCATGGTGGCGCTGGCGCTCACCATGTGGCGGCTGTCCAGGTTGTCGTTCAGGTGGGCGCTGCACAGCGAATAGATCGGCACGCACAGCCCGCCGAAGACGCCGGCGATCACCAGCACCAGCCAGTAGGCTTCGCCGCCCGCCAGCGCACCCAGCCCCGCGGCCACCGCCGCGGCGAAGGCGACGGCCATCAGCACGGTGCGCCGGTCGTAGCGGTCGGACAGCTTGCCGATGGGATATTGCAGCAGGATCACGCCGACATTCATCACGCCCATGAACACCGCCACCTGCCCCACCGACAGCCCGATGGCCACGGCATAGACCGGGCCGATGGACATGACCGTGGCCAGCGCCACGCCGTTGAGGAAGGTGCCGACGGCGGCGAGCGGCGACGCCTTGATGACCCGGCGCACCGGCAGCCGCTCGATCAGCTCGAACTTGGGCATCGGGCCGGTGGAAATCAGCATCGGCACGACGGACAGCGACACCAGCACCGACACCGCCATGAACAGCACCGTGCCGGTGGGATCGCCGGCCCCCAGCAGGAACTGTCCGCCGGCCATGCTCCCCTGCAGCACGATCATGTAGGTGGAGAGCACCGCCCCGCGGTTGGCGTTGTCCGTGCCCTGGTTGAGCCAGCTTTCCGCGACGATGTACATGCCGGCATAACTGAAGCCGGTGAGCACGCGAACCACCGTCCAGAACGCCGGCTCCACCAGAACGGCGTGCATCAGAATGGCGCTGGAGGCCAGTGCTGCCAGGGCGGAAAAGATGCGCACATGGCCGACCCGGCCGAGCAGCCGCGGCACCAGCGTGGAGCCCAGGAAGAAGCCGGCGAAATAGCCGGACATCATGACGCCGGTGACCGCGGTGTCGAACCCTTCCAGCACCGCGCGGACGCCCAGCAGCGTGCCCTGCAGCCCGTTGCCCAGCATCATCAGGCCGATGCCGAAGAACAGCACCCAACTGGTGCGCAGCGCCGCGATCATCGAAACCCTCCCGGGGGGCGAGCCTGGCGCGGCCCTTGGCCGGGCCGCGCGTCGGCCGTCACATTAGCCGTAGGCCAGGCGCGGCAGCCAGAGCACGATCTCCGGGAACAGCACGCACAGCGTCAAGCCGAACGCCTGCAGGGCCAGGAAGGGCAGGGCGGAGCGGAAGATGATGGCGGTGGAGATCTCCTTGGGGGCCACCCCGCGCATGTAGAACAGGGCATAGCCGAAGGGCGGCGACAGGAAGCTCATCTGCATGTTCACCAGATAGAGCACGCCGAACCACAGCGCGGTGTGCTCCTGGTCCACCCCCGGCAGGCCGAACAGCCCGTCGAACTCCAGCACCTGGATGATCGGGATGAAGATCGGCACGGCGAGCAGCAGGATGCCCACCCAGTCCAGGAACATGCCGAGGAACACCAGCAGCAGCATCATCAGCAGCAGCACCCCGTAGGCATCGAGGCCGGTGCCGAAGATCAGCTCCGAAACGAAGGCCTGGCCGCCCTGCAGGATGTAGAAGCCGACGAAGATGGTGGCGCCGAAGATGATCCACAGCACCATGGCGCTGGCGCGCATGGTGGACACCGCGGCGTCGCGCACGTTCACCCAGCTCAGCCGCCCGTGCATCTTGGCCACCACCATGGCGCCGAAGCTGCCGATGGCGGCGGCTTCCACCGGCGTGGCGGCACCGGAGAAGATCACCCCCAGCACCAGCACGATCAGCAGCACCGGTGCCAGCATGCGGCGCAGCAGCAGCAGCTTTTCGGCGAACGACACGCGCTCGGCCACCGGCAGCGCCGGCCCCAGCTTCGGGTTAACGGCAGAGCGCAGGGTGACGTAGAGGATATAGAGGCCCGACAGCATCAGGCCGGGGATCACCGAGCCGAGATAGAGTTCGCCCACCGATTCCTGGGCCACCACGGCATAGATGATGGCAAGGATCGACGGCGGGATGAGGATGCCCAGCGTGCCGCCGGCCATGATCGCCCCCAGCGCGATCTGCGGGTCGTATTTGCGCTTCAGCATGGCGGGCAGGGCGATCAGCCCCATGGTCACCACGGCGGCGCCGATGACGCCGACCATGGCGGCGAGGATGGTGGACGCCACCACGGTGGCTGCGGCCAGGCCGCCGGCGAACCCGCCCAGCCACTTGTAGATAACGTCGAACATCTCATCGATCAGGCCGGCGCGTTCCAGCATCGAGGCCATGAAGATGAACAGCGGGATGGCCGAAAGCTGGTAGTTGGTCATCAACGGGAAGATGCGCGACGGGATGATGTTCAGCATCAGCGAGTCGCCGACCAGATAGATGAACACCACGCCGAGCGACCCGGTGACGAACACCAGCGGCAGGCCGAGCGCCAGCAGTGCCAGGAGGCTGCCGAACATGACGATCGACAAGGTGGCGATGTCGATGTCCGACAGGACGCCCTGCAGCGTCCACAGCGGGACCACCTGCTGATCGGGCATCACATAGGGTTCGAAGAAGAAGGCGATGTTCATCAGTTCCACCGCCACCAGCACCGCCATCGCGGTGACGGTGGTCAGCACCACCCAGGCGAGGGCGGACCGGGGAACCAGCGAGACGGTGCCGTAAGGGCTGCGGTGGTAATGCGTGTCCGTGGACATGGCTAGTTCGCATCCCTTCCATCGGCGGCGAAGATGAAGATCTCGACGTCCTTGATGAGCCGGCTGATGCCTTGCAGCAGCAGCAGGACACCGCCGAGCGCCAGCGTGAACTTCACCGGGTAGTAGGCGACGCCCCATTCGGTGAACGACACCTCGTCGCTGTAGCCCTGGGCCCAGAAGAACGGCAGGCCGAAGATCTCGCCATTGGCGTTCATCGACTGGGAGAAGAAGGTCCAGCCGGTCACCGTGAAGCCGATGACGAAGATGAAGAAGAACGCCGAGGTGATGATGTCCAGCGCTGCCCGCCCGCGCACCGAGGCATTGGCGTAGAACAGATCCACCCGCACATGCGCATCGAAGCGGTAGGCGTAGGCGCCGGCGAGGATGTACTGCATGCCGAACATCAGGAACATGCTCTCGTGCGCCCAGTTGGTGGGCGCGCGCAGCCCGTAGCGCATCACCACTTCATAGAAGTAGACGACGACGGCGATCACCGACCAATAGGCCACGAAGGTGCCGGTGAACACCGACAGCCGGTCGATCTGGCGGGTTACCCAGTTGCCGGGCGCGTAGCGTTCCAGGTGGCCCGACGGATTGCCGTCGAACGCCACCTCGTCGATCTGGTGGGCGACATGTTCTTCCGGCGTTTCCGGGTGGCGCCCGAACAGCCTGATGGCGGCCATGTAGAACAGGGGAAACGCGATCAGCCCGCCCCAGTACAGCCAGTGGGGCATGACAAAGCGCAGATGCCCGCCGATGGTGGACCGGAATTCCATCAGCGTGTGCCAGAAAGACGCGTCACCATCCATCGGTGAGGGGCTCCGGGTTTGGGGAGGACAGACCGCAAAGGGGTGCCCCGAAGGGCACCCCGTGCGGCACGTGAAGCGGGAGTTCAGGCCGGTCCGCCGGGGCGTGTGCGACCATCCCTCCCGCCCTTTGCGGCGGCTGGCGGCTACAGGTTCAGCGTGTATCCGGCGATGTCGTCGGGCGTGATGTAGGCCACGGCCGGATCCTGCATCACCTGCAGGTGGATGTTGAACAGCCGGGCCGCATCGCGGTCGCGGTTGGCCCAGTCGAACCACAGCGGGATCGCCACCTCGCGGAAGCGGTCCACGTCTTCTTCCGACAGGCGCGAGATGGTGGTGCCGGCTTCCTCAAACAGCCCCCAGGCGGCGTGGTCGGCTTCCTGGATGGCGGCGTAGTGGGTGCGCGAATACGCCTTCACCAGCTCTTCCATCAGTTCCTTCATCGGGTCGGAAAGCTGGTTCCAGGCGCGCAGGCTGAAGGAGATGTCCATGAGGTCGACCGGCTGGTGCAGGCACGGCGTCGACGGCGGACCCATGACGATGACGTTGGTCACCTGCTGGAAGCCCAGCTCGTAGTTCACCGCCGGGCCGGTGTAGTCGGCCGCTTCGATGGTGCCGCGCTCCAGCGCCGGATACACCTCCGAGCCCGGAAGCAGGGTGGTGCGGGCGCCGATGGCGGCAAAGCAGTCCGCCACGATGCCGCCGGGCACGCGCAGCAGCAGGCCGTTGAAGTCGTCCAGCGAGTTGATCGGCACGGTGGAGTGGATGAGGTTGAGGTCGTGGTGGACGTGGCCGACGAAGTACAGGCCGTTGCGCTCATACAGCTCGCGCGCCAGTTCCTTGCCGCCGAAGCTGTCGAACATCATGTCCCACTGGTGGGGGAAGTTCGGCCCCATCGGGTAGGACGACAGGAACACGCCGGCCGGCATGCGGCCCGCCCAGTACACGGTGAACACGTTCATGCCATCCAGCACGCCGTTGCGCACGGCGTCGAAGAGCTGGAAGTCGCCGGACACGGCACCGGCCGGGAACGGGGTGAGCGCCAGCTCGCCGCTGGTCAGCTCCACCATGCTGTTACACCAGTTTTCGAAGGTGTGGTAACCGGTGGTGCCGGGCTGCCAGGAGCTCTGGATGCTGAAGTTCAGGCCATTGGCCTGGGCGCCGGCCACATGCGGGGCCGCCACCGCACCGGTGGCCGCGGCACCGCCGGCAATGGCCATGCCCTTAAGAAAGCGGCGGCGGCTTTCCACCACGCCTTCCACAGATTGGCGGAACTTCGGAGTCGTGGGTCGGTTGGTGTCCATCATATCCTCCCGTACGAAATTATTCTTTGTCTGAATGTGATACGCAGCCGCACAGCGTGGAGTCAATCAACGCCGCGATCTGGTGCAGTGCAACACGTATGCCGATTGCGCTTGCCGGCGCTGATTACAGGGAGGAGTTGCGAAGATCGGCCGGCGCTTTTGCGCTCCGGCCAGTATTCACTTCTCGAAATGACTATTGGATTTAGGCAGAGGTGCCCGGCATCTGGGCTGCAGCGATGACAATTGCTGACCGGACGGTCAATCGTGGGCGCCGCGCCGCTGGGCAATGGCCTCGCAGGTGACGATGCCGGCCTGCAGGTGCTCGGACAACGCCAGCATGCTGGCGGCGGCCAGGGCGGGATCGTCATCCGGGTCCAGCCCCACCGCGGCGGTGGAGATGCGGTCGCGCAGCTCGCGGGCGAGCAGGGCCACGCGGTGGGCGCCCAGGTCGAACGGCGGAAGCGGGTCGGACGGCATGGCGGGCAACGGCTGCAAGCTGCGGGATTCAGGCCCGAAACGCCGGGCCGTTTTCAGCCTTGCCGGAAAGGCTTAAAGAATAGTTGTCCTGGCCCGCCGATTGGTTGAGCCGCCTGCCCGATCCATGGATAATCCAGCGAACCCGTAGCTTTGTCCGCTGGCCTGCCGCGCCGACCGCAAGATCCCAAAGAAGATCCCAAAGACACCAGAGGAACCCGCCCTATGACCGAACACCCAGACGTCTATCCAGTGCCCCCGGCCGTCGCCGCGTCCGCCCATGCCGATGCGGCGAAGTATGAGGAAATGTACCGCCAGTCGCTGGACGACCCCGATGGGTTCTGGGGTGAGCACGGCAAGCGGATCGACTGGTTCAAGCCGTACACCAAGGTGCGCGGCGGCGGCTTCGACGGCGATGTCCGCGTCACCTGGTTCGAAGACGGCACCACCAACGTCTGCCACAACTGCCTGGACCGCCATCTGGACAGCCGCGGCGACCAGATCGCCATCCTCTGGGAAGGCGACGACCCGTCGGAGTCCAAGGCGATCACCTACCGCGAGGCGCACGAGCAGGTGTGCCGGCTGGCCAATGTGCTGAAGTCGCGCGGGGTGAAGAAGGGCGATCGCGTGTCGATCTACATGCCCATGGTGCCGGAAGCGACCTATGCCATGCTGGCCTGCGCGCGCATCGGGGCGATCCATTCGGTGGTTTTCGGCGGCTTCTCGCCCGACAGCCTGCGCGACCGCATCCAGGATTCCGAATGCGTCGCGGTGATCACCGCCGACGAGGGCCTGCGCGGCGGCCGCAAGGTGCC
>JAGQRL010000425.1 GCA_020425485.1 Rhodospirillaceae bacterium | reverse complement strand
TCGACCACGACGCCAAGCGCCTGCACCTCTACCACGAGATCTGGACGGCGGACGGCGACAGCCCGTCTTCCACCTGCGAACAGATGACCATGTTCTTCGACCTGAAGGCACGCCGCTCGGCCCCCTTCCCGGAGCACGTGGCGGCGGCCATTGACGGCATCGCCGGGGACCACGCGGCCCTGCCGCGGCCGGCCAGGCTCGGCCGCAGCATCGGTATCCGCAGGTAGGTGGCCGGACCAGGTCCGGGAACGGCGCCCCCTACTCCCAGTGCACCCGGGGCTTGCGCAGGGAGAGCGAGATCAGCACCGCGGTGCCGGCCATCACCGCCGCCAGCCAGTAGCTGGAGGCGAAGCCGCCGCTCCGTTCGGCCAGCACGCCGGCCAGCGCCGGCCCCATGATCTGCCCCAGCGAGAAGATCAGGGTGACCGAGCCGAACACCTTCACCGCCTGCTGCGGGCCCACATAGTCGCCCACCGTCGCCGCCATGATCGACGGGATGCTCCAGGCGCACACGCCGAAGAAGCCGATCGACAGGTAGAGCGCGTAGGACGGGAAGGCTCCCGCCACCAGCACATAGGCCAGCCCCTGTAGTGCAAACACCAGGCACAGCCCGGCCTTGCGCCCCAGGCGATCGGACACGGTGCCGAACACCGGCCCGGAAAACATGCTGAGGAAGCCCACCCAGAACCAGAAGTCGCTGGCCACCGCCTCGGTGTACCCGCGCTCCTGAACCAGCGTCGTCACGATGAAGGTGACGTAGATGGAATAGGTGAAGCCGAACATGAAGTAGGCGCTGCCCAGGTGCGGCACCAGCCAGCGCCCCGCCTTGGCCGGCAGCGCCGGGGCCGCCGCTGCTGCCGCGGCGGCGGCGTCCGCCTTCTTCGGCGCCGGTGTCTTGCCGTAGGTCTGGGAATGCTCGCGCAGCAGCACAAGGCAGGCCGCCGCCAGCGCCAGCCCGATCACGCCGAAGATCAGCCAGCTCGTGCGCCAGCCTTCCGGCCCCAGCCGCTCGTTCACCAGCGGGATCACCACCGCACTGAACATGATGCCGAGCCCGCTGCCGACGGACATGATGCCGGCCGCCTTGCCGCGCTGTTCGGGCGGAAACCAATGGGTGACCAGGCTGACCATGGGCACGTTGGCAAAGCCGCTGGCCGCCCCGGTGACGGTGTAGAGCAGCATCACCTCGGTGAAGCCGCCGGCGCGGCCGACCAGGATCATCGACGCGCCGAGCACCAGCAGCGCCATACAGATCACCGGGCGGGAGCCGAAATGCGCCACCGCGTAGCGCGTCAGGAACACCGCCACGAAGTAGCCGACAAAGTTGACGGTGCCGATGAAGCCCATCTGGGCGTAACTGAGATCCAGGGTGGCGCCCATGGAGGGCAGCAACATCCCCAGCGCAAATCGCCCAAGGCCGAGGGCCGTGAACAGGGCGAGCATGCCGGTAAAGGCGATCAGCCATTTATACTGGAACGGCCACTTCCTGGTCGGTGCGGTTTCCATTTCTTGTCTTCGGTCCCACGGGCGTTGCCGGGGGCAGGCCCGCTCGCGTTTCTCTCCAAGGGTCGTTTGCGGTCGGCCTCTTCTCCAGCCGGCACAGGTCCGGTGCGGGGGCCTGCGCGCAGCGTCGGGATGCCGAAAGCCGACCGTGCGGACGGCTATTCCGAATCAAGAGCTATCAACCGGACCTAAAGTCAAGCGAGCTGACTTTAAACTAAGCTGAGAAACGGCCGGATTCGGCCCGCAACGGGCCTAGGGGCACCACGGCGCGCGCGCCTGGCGGCCGTCGTAGGCCCGCGCCAAACCGGCGGAAAGCAACGGTTCGGCCACATCGGTGCCGCTGGCGGACTCCACCCGCGCCACCACGCGTCCGGCATAGGTGCCATACGCAATATCGTGCAGCCACACCGGGCCATCGCCCAGCAACTCCACCAGGCGGTCGCGCGCTTCCGCGGCCAAGCGGGCTTCGTCCTCGCAGCCCGGCCGGTACAGCTCCGGCGTGTCGATGCCGGCGATGCGTACCGAGGTTTCGATGTCCTGGCCCAGCCACACGCGGGCGCGCACCGACACCGTGTCACCGTCGATGACACGCAGCACGGTCGCCGGAATCGGCCCCGGGATCACCTCGTCGGCCGCGACCGGACCGGTCAGCAGCACCAGTATCGGCAAGACCATGGCACGCATGCAGGATCAATATCCTAGCAATGCCCCGAAATCAACGATTCTGCGTGCATGCATGGGTATGTATTCACAAGGCGCCGAAGCATTCCGGCGCAGACCGAGCAGAGACTGCTGTGGAAGTTCTAGAAGTCCGTGCAGCGGCCGCCGACTTCCCAGTCGCCGTAGCGGGTCGGTTCCGGCCCGGCGGGGCCGCCGATTTCCCCCGGCGGCTGCTTCGGCCCCTTCGGCCCGGCCGGGGCTTCGCTGCCCGGGGCTTCGCTGCCCTGGGATTCGCTGCCCGGTGCACCGGGCACAGCGGCGGGTCCCCCGGCAGGGTCCGGGGAAACGGCGGTGTCGGCCGCGGCAGGGGCGGCCGGATCGGGCGTGTCGTGCGGCATCGCCCATACATGGGCCGTCGCGGCCGTGACGTCCATATCTTGATCCGCACCGGCTGCTTCCCACCTGCAAAACGCGCGGCACTCCGCCTGGCCCAGCGGCCGGCCGGAGGCACCTGGAAGAAGGACACGACCTGCATGTCGGGATACGCAAAGACGGCGTTTCTGCTGGCCGCCCTCACCGCCCTGGTGGGCGGGCTGGGCTATCTGCTGGCCGGTACCGGCGGGCTGGTGATCGGCCTGCTGGTGGCCTTCGCCATGAATGCGTTTGCCTACTGGAACTCCGACAAGATGGTGCTGCGCCTGCACAACGCGCGGGAGGTCGACGAGCGCTCGGCACCGGAGCTGGTGGGCACCGTGCGCCAGCTTGCCGCCAATGCCGGGCTGCCGATGCCGCGGGTCTACCTGATCGACACCGACCAGCCCAACGCGTTCGCCACCGGCCGCAGCCCCTCCAATGCCGCCGTCGCCGCCACCCGCGGCCTGCTCGCCCGCCTGTCCACGGAGGAGGTGGCCGGCGTGATGGCCCACGAGCTGGCCCATGTGCGCAACCGCGACACCCTGATCATGACAATCACCGCCACCCTTGCCGGCGCCATTGCGGTGATCGCCAATTTCGCGTTCTTCTTCCGCGGCAACCGCAACAACCCCCTGGGCCTGATCGGCGTGCTGGTGATGATGATCGTGGCACCGCTGGCCGCGGCCCTGGTGCAGATGGCCATCAGCCGGGCCAGGGAGTACGAGGCAGACCG
>JAGQRL010000072.1 GCA_020425485.1 Rhodospirillaceae bacterium | reverse complement strand
TCGTTGAACAGGCTTTCGCCTTCCACCAGGATCGACAGGCGGCGGGGCGCGCCGACATCGCGGAAGATGTCGATCACCGCCACCGGATCGGTGGTGGCGATCACCGCCCCCACCAGCAGGCACAGCACCAGGGCGACGCCGGAGGTGACGGCCCACAGCGACAGCCCGACCACGAAGGTGCACAGGAACACCGCGACGATGGCCAGCAGCAGGATCGGCGCCACGTCGTCCAGCATGCGGCGCACATCCACATCCAAGCCCGCCTGGAACAGCAGCGGCGGCAGGAAGACGTAGAGGATGTGGTCCGAGCCCAACCGGAACACCCCCGGCCCCGGCTGGCCGATGGCGACGAAGGCGCCATGGTGCTCCGCCACCGCCAGGGCGATGCCGAAGGCCGCCAGCAGCACGCCATAGGGCAGGTGAAGGCGCTGGGCCAGCGGCTGCAGCAAGCAAGCCACCACCAGAAGCGCACTCAAGAACAGAAGGATTCCCGCGACCGTCGCCATGGACAAGAGATAGAGCGGTTTGCCCCGTTCTTGAATCGGTTACCGGCCCGGAACGGGACGAATCCGCTGATATTTTACAGAGGCTTGGCCGGCCGGGTGGAGCGGCGCAGCCCGGCCAACAGGAGGCCCGGCAAGATCAGCGCCAGGCCGAGCCCGTGGAACACCGCCAGGGTCTCGCCCAGCAGCATCACCCCCAGCGCCACGGCGTAGACCGGGATCAGGTAGTTGAACACGCCGGCCCGCGCCGGCCCGACGGAGCGGATGCCGATCTGGTAGAGCCCGAAGGCCAGCACCGAGGCGATCACCGCCACCCCGGCGACGCTGGCGATGGCTTCCCGCGTCCAGTCCACGGGGGCGCTGATCCAGGTGTCCACCGCGTAGGCCGGCGCCAGGCAGATCACCCCGGCCAGGGCGGTGATGGCGAACATGGGCAGCGTCGGCACCGGTACGGAGCCTTCGCGCAGCAACACCGAATAGATCGCCCAGCACAGCGCCGCTCCCACCACCCACAGGTCACCGGGGTTGATCTGCAAGTCCAGCAGATAGGTGGGATCGCCGCGGGTGACGATGACGACGACGCCGGCGATGGCCAGCACGATGCCGGCGATCTGCTGCCAGCTCACCTTCTCGCCGCGGAAGACCACGCCGATCAGGATGATCAGCACCGGGGAGATGGCATAGATCAGCCCGGCATTGGCCGCGGTGGTGTGGCTGACGCCGGTGTAGACGAAGCTGGCGGACAGGGCCATGCCGGTGAGCCCCAGCGCCAACACCCGCGGGGCGGCGGCCCACAGCACCCGGCGGTAGCGCCACAGGCTGGGCAGTGCAAAGGGCATCAGCAGGGCGGTCGCCGTGGTCCAGCGCCAGAAGGCCAGCGCCACCGGCGGCACGGTATCTGCCGCCGCCCGGCCGATCACCACGTTGGAGGCCATGCACAAAGGCGCGATGGCCAGCAACAGATAGGCGATCTTGGGCGACACGGTGCCCGGGGCGGCGAATTCCGGCTCCCGCGCGTCGGGGGCTTCGGGGACTGCGGTCATCGGATCTGCCTGGCGGGGAAGCGGTCGGGCGGGTCGGCCAGCACGTCCTGGGCAGCGATCAGCTGGATCTCGCGGACGCCGGCGGCCAGCGTGGCCTCCATCACCGCGAATACGGATGCCGCGGTCTTCACCAGGGCGCGTTCGGCCGAACCGGACTTCAGGTAGTGGGCGAGGAACAGGGCGGCGGTGGCATCCCCTGCCCCGTTGACCGAGAGGTCGAGCAGGGGTGTCGCCACCAGCCAGGCCCCGTCCGGTCCCACCGCCAGCATCTCCACCGTGCCCGCGGCACCGTCGTCGCGCTGCAGGCTGGTCACCAGCACCAGGCGCGGCCCGAGCGCGCGGGCGGCATCGGCGGCGGCGAGCGCGGTGTCCAGCGAGGTCACCGTGTGACCGGTGAGGAACTCCAGCTCGAACTGGTTGGGGGTGATGATGTCGGCAGCCGGCACCGCGGTCTGGCGCATGAAGTCGGGGATGCCCGGGCGCACGAAGAAGCCACGGCCGACATCGCCCATCACCGGGTCGCAGCAATAGAGCGCTTGCGGGTTCAGCGCCTTCACCTTGGCGGCGGCATCGACGATCAGCCGGCCCAGCCCGGCATCGCCCATATAGCCGCTGAGCACGGCGTTGCAGCTTGGCAGCACGCCGCGCTCCTCGATGCCGGTCAGCACCTCGGCGATGTCGTCGGGCCCCAGCACCGGGCCGCGCCAGGCGCCATAGCCGGTGTGGTTGGAGAAGTGCACGGTGATCACCGGCCACACCTCGATGCCGAGGCGCTGCAACGGGAACACCGCGGCACTGTTGCCGACATGGCCATAGGCCACCGAGGACTGGATCGACAGAATGTTGAGCATGGCGAGGGCTTCGGAAGGTCGGGAAAGGGTGGCAGGGTGGAGGCCGGTCAGTCGACCGGTATTGCCTGCATGGCAGCACGCAGCGCGGCGTCTTCGGCGCGCGGGCTGGCGGTGAGCGCTTCGATCACCCCGGCGCGGTCGGCCGGGCGCTTGTTCTGGTTGAGCTTCCAGCTTCCCACCAGGCGCTCCACCGCCACCTCCACGCCGACGATGTTGGCCAGCAGCGCCTGTTTGACGCTCTGCGGCAGGCGGGCGAGCGTCCAGGCTTCGGCACCGGTGCCTTCGAAGGCGGCGGCCAGGCCGGCCACCATCGCTTCCAGCTCGGCGGGGTCGTGCACCAGGCGGGCGCGGCCCAGCGCGTGTACCGCCACGTAGTTCCAGGTGGGCACCTGGGCCTCGCTGGCGTACCAGCGCGGCGACACATAGCCATGCGGCCCGGCGAACACCACGCGGACGCGGGGATCGGCTTCGATCGCCCGCCACTGCGGGTTGGCCCGCGCCATGTGGGTGAGCAGGCGCAGCGGTGCGCCCTCGGCCGGCAGCACCGGCAGGTGGGTGGTTTCCGGCCCGTCGGGTCCGGCGCTCACCAGCAGGGCGAAGGGGTGCGCCCGGATGGCCTCCATCAGCCGGTCCGGGTCGTCCACCGCAAAGGGTTTGGGGACGTACATGGCCGACGCTTCCCCTAGGCTTCCATCAGCCGGATTTCCGGCGGGGCGGACAGGATGGCGCGCAGGCGGCTGAAGCCGGTGCGCAGCTCGTCGTGGCTGCGCGGCGCGGTGATGGACACCCGCACTGCGTGGGGCGTGGTGTTGCGCCCCGGCACGAACATCTCGGTATCCATCAGCGTCAGGCCCTGGCGGCGGGCGGCCGCCACCAGTTCGCGGGCGCGCCACGGTTCCGGCAGGGTGAGCCACACGTGGAAGGCGCCGGCACCGCTCCGCAAATCGAAGCCGGCCAGGATCTCCTTGGCGATGGCCAGGCGCACCGCCACCTCCTCGCGGATGCGCTTGGTCATGTCCAGCGCCACGCCGTCCTCCACCCAGAAGCTCAACAGGGCGGCCATGGGCGGCGGCGCCATCCAGTTCACCGCCCGCGCGGCGACGGCGAAGCGCGCCGCCTGGGCATCGGGCAGCAGGGCGCAGCCGACGCGCAGGCCGGGCGACAGCACCTTGGAGGCGGAGGTGGCGTAGATCACCTGCTCGGGGATCAGCGAAGCCAGCGGCGCCGGCGCATCGGGGTGCAGCAGGCCGTACACATCGTCCTCGATCACCAGGATCCCGTGGCGGCGGATCACCTCGGCAACCTCCCGCCGCCGCTCCATCGACATCACCGCGGTGGTGGGGTTGTGCAAGGTGGGCTGCAGATAGGCGATGCGGGCGCCGGAGGCACGGATCTGCGCATCCAGCCCTTCGGCGGTGATGCCTTCCTCGTCCATCGGCACGGCGCGCAGCGGCATGCGCAGGAGGGTGGCGAGCGCGCGGGTGCCGCTCCACGTCAACGGCTCCACCAGCACCGGCGCGCCGGGATCGTTGAAGGCCATCAGGCTGGCGGCGATCACGTGCTCGGCGCCGCTGGTCACCGCCACCTGGTCGGCCGAGGCGTAGAGCCCGCGGGATTCCAGCCAGCGCGCGCAGGCGGTGCGATGGCGCGGCAGGCCGCCCGAGGCGTGGTAGTTGAGCAACTGGTCGATGTCGCGCAGGCCCGCCAGGCGCACCAGCCCTTCGGCCACCGCGTCGGCCATCAGGCCCGGCGGCGTGCGGTTGACCCCCAGCTCGATGGTGTCCTCGTCGCCCGGCCGCGGCATTTCCGCCGCACTGGACATGCGGGCACTGGCACGCACGAAGCTGCCGCGCCCCACCTCGCCGACGATCAGGCCGCGGCGTTCGCCTTCCAGATAGGCGCGGGTGACGGTGCCGACGGTGACGCCGAGCCGCCAGGCGAGGTCGCGATGGGTGGGCAGGCGGGCGCCATCCACCAGCCGGCCGCCATAGATGTCTTCGGCCATGGCATCGGCGATGCGCAGGTACTTCGGCCCGCTGCGGCCGTTGAGATCCGGCAGCCAAGACGTTTCCACCCAGTCGCGTCCCATCGTGGTTCTCCTGCGGAACAATTTGTCCCTTCAGGATCATGGCCGCGACTCATTGTTTGGGACAATTGTTATGTTGTTCCGGGACAATTGTTTGGAACGGAAAACTAGAACAAACCATGAATATCTGCTAGGATGGGCACAATCTGGATCGCGCAGGAGCGGGAAAAACCGTTATGGAACAACGTTTGAGCCTGGTGACCCTGGGTGTCGCCGATCTGGCGCGCGCCCGCAGCTTCTACCAACGCCTCGGCTGGCCGGAGGCAGCGTCCGGCAATGAGCAGGTGGCCTTCTTCAATCTGGGCGGAATTGTCCTAGGCCTGTACGGCCGCACGGCCCTGGCGGAGGACGCTGGGGTGCCGGCCGAGGGGACGGGCTTTTCCGGCATCACCCTGGCCCACAATGTGCGCTCCGAAGCGGCGGTGGATGCCACCCTGGCGGACGTGGTGGCGGTTGGCGCCACCCTGGTGAAGCCGGGGCAGAAGGTGTTCTGG
>JAGQRL010000071.1 GCA_020425485.1 Rhodospirillaceae bacterium | reverse complement strand
TTTCCAGCTTGTAGGGAATGCGGCGCAGGAAGGCGGGATCCACCAGATCGTCCGGCGTCAGGTTGGTGGAGAACACCACGAACTCGTCGAACGGCACCTGCACGCTGTTGCCGGTGTGCAGCTTCAGATAGTCCACGCGGGCTTCCAGCGGCACGATCCAGCGGTTCAGCAGCTCCTGGGGCCGCACGATCTGGCGGCCGAAGTCGTCGATGATGAAGGTGCCGTTGATCGCCTTCACGTGCAGCGGCGCTTCGTAGAAGCGCGCCAGCTCGTTGAACTGCAGGTCCAGCATCTCCATGGTCAACTCGCCGCCGGCCATCACCAGCGGCCTGCGGCAGGGCACCCAGCGCTGGTCGTAGTCGCCGCCGCGCAGCTGGCTGGCCGCCCCGGCATTGCCCATCTCGCCGGTTTCCGGCGTTTCGTGGATCGACGGGTCGTAGAACTTGACGATCTGGCCATCCACCTCGATGGCATGGGGGATGAAGATGATGTCCTTGAAGATGCGGCCGATCTTTTCGGCAATGGTGGTCTTGCCGTTACCCGGCGGGCCGAACAGCAGCATCGCCCGCATGGAGTTGATGGCCGGGCCGACGCGGCGCACCAGGTCGTCGGACACGACGATGTTGGAGAAGTATTCCAGGATGCGCTCGCGCTCGATCCGTTCGTTGGAGATGCGCTGGCGCAGGCTCTGATGGGTGTATTGGGCAAGCGATACCGGGCACGGCCCGACATAGCGGTTCTGGTCCAGCGCCTCGGCCGCCCAGTCGCGCCCCATGGAGGTGAGGCCGTAGCGCAGCTCGGTGGTGCGGATGCCGGCCGCCCCCAGCGCTTCGATCAGCTTGCGGTCGCCGGCCACCTGGCACAGCGCCGTCACCACGCTGTAGGGCAGCTTCATGCGGCCCATCAGCTCCGTCGGCGTCTCATGGCCGTCCACCGCCATGGACTTGATCATCAGCCGCAGCATGCTGTTGAGGGCGATGCCGGTATCGGCGACGGTACGCGGCACCAGCGGCGCCTTGTAGAGCACCGTTTCAAGCTGTTCCTGGGTGATCAGGCCAAGCGCAATCAGGTTCTCGCCGAGGCGACCGCCCTTTTGCGCCTGCCGGTCGATTGCCCGCTCAACGTCGGCTTCGGTAACCAAGCCGTAGGCAATCAGAAGTCCACCGAGTTGCATGCGCCACCGCCCCCCTCAGTCTTCCACCGACGCCGATGTGACTGTGCAACCACTGCCCGAACCCTGGGCCGCGCACTAGTGTGCGGTGGTAGCGTTAACGGCTGGTGAACGGAAGTCCACACGCTTCACAACTAGCGACACACAGGATGTTAACCCAGGACTACCTGCAACGATACGCACGACACATCATGCTGCCGGAGATCGGCGGCGCCGGGCAGCAGGCCCTGGCGGCGGCTTCGGTGCTGGTGGTGGGCGCCGGCGGGCTGGGCGCGCCCGCCCTGCTCTACCTGGCGGCGGCCGGCGTGGGGCGGCTGGGCGTCGTCGACGACGACGTGGTCGACCTCACCAACCTGCAGCGCCAGGTGATCCACGACACGCCCTCGGTCGGCCAGCCCAAGGTGGACAGTGCGGCGGAACGGCTGGAGCGGCTGAACCCGCTGGTCACCGTGGAGCGCCACCGCCAGCGGGTGGACGCGGACAGCGCTGCCGGCCTGGTGGCCGGCTACGACCTGGTGATCGACGGGTCGGACAATTTCGCCACCCGTTTCCTGCTGGCCGACACCTGCCACGTCGCCCGCAAGCCGCTGGTGACGGCGGCGATCCTGCGCTTCGAAGGCCAGGTCACCGTGTCCAAGGGCTACCGGCCGGACCTGCCGTGCTACCGCTGCATCTTCCCCAGCCCGCCGCCGCCGGGCGTGGTGCCGAGCTGTGCTGAAGCCGGCGTGCTGGGGGCGCTGGCCGGGCTGATCGGCACCCTGCAGGCGATCGAGGCGGTGAAGGAGCTGCTGGGCCTGGGCGACAGCCTGGCCGGCCACCTGCTGCTGGTGGACGTGCTGCGCATGACCTTCGACAAGATCGCCGTGGCCAAGGACCCCGCCTGCCCCCTGTGCGGTGCTGGCGCGGACGGGGCCTAGAATTCCGTCACCAGCACCCGGTCGGGCGGCGAATGGCCGTCGAAATAGACGCGGATGTTGATGATCACCTTCTCGCCCATGTCCATGCGGCCCTCAAGCGTGGCGGAGCCCATATGGGGCAGCAGCACCGCGTGGGGGTGGCGCAGCAGCCGCGGGTTCACCGCCGGCTCGTGCTCGTAGACATCCAGGCCGACACCGGCGATGTCGCCCCGCTGCAGCATCTTCACCAGATGGGCTTCGTCCACCACCTCGCCGCGCGACGTGTTCACCAGCAGGGCTTCGCGCCGCATCAGGTCCAGCCGGCGGGCCGACAGCAGGTGGTAGGTGGCCGGCGTGTGGGGACAGTTGACCGAGACGATGTCCATGCGCGCCAGCATCTGGTCCAGGCTGTCCCAGTAGGTCGCCTCCAGCTCTTCTTCCAGCTCCTGATGGACGCGGCGGCGGTTGTGGTAGTGGATCGACAGGTTGAAGCCGCGGGCGCGCCTGGCCACGGCACTGCCGATGCGGCCCATGCCGACGATGCCCAGCCGCTTGCCGGACAGCCGGGCGCCCAGCATGCCGGTGGGGCTCCAGCCGGTCCATTCGCCCTTGCGCACCAGGTCCACGCCCTCGGTCAGCCGCCGGGCGGTGGCCAGGATCAGCGCCATGGTCATGTCCGCGGTGTCTTCGGTCAGCACGCCGGGCGTGTTGGTCACGGCGATGCCGCGCTCCTTGGCGGCATTCAGGTCGATGTGGTCCACACCGGTGCCGAAGCTGGCGATCAGCTTGAGCTGGGGGCCGGCCTTTTCGATCACCTCGCGGTCGATCTTGTCGGTCACCGTCGGCACCAGGGCGTCGGCCTCGGCCACCGCGGCGATCAGGTCGTCCTTGGTCATCGCCGCGTCGTCCAGGTTCAGGCGAACCCGGAACAACTCCATCATCCGCGTCTCGATCGCATCGGGCAGCTTGCGGGTGACGATGACGTAGGGGCGTTTGCGGTCTGCCATAAGCCTGCTTCCAGCGCGCCGGTTCTCCGCGTCGATACAGCGCGCCACCGCCCCTTGTCCAGCAACCAGAGGCACAGTGACTTGACGCGGCCGGGCGAATTCCGGACGAAGCAACGGGCGGACGGTCTGAAAGAGGATTTGCGATGTCGGCGTGTCGCAGGGGTGTGGGCGTGGTGCTGCTGGCACTGGCAGCCATGCTGTCGGCCGGAAGCGGGCCGGCGGCGGCGCAATCGGAAACCGGGCTGCCGGTGCCGCGCTTCGTCACGCTCAGGGCAGACGAGGTGAACCTGCGCACCGGGCCGGGCGAACAATACCCCATCGAGTGGATCTACGTGCGCGCCGGCCTGCCGGTGGAGATCATCGCCGAGTTCGGCAACTGGCGGCGCATCCGCGATTTCGAGGGCATCGAGGGCTGGGTGTTCCACAGCCTGCTGTCGGGGCAGCGCAACGTGATGGTGCAGGGCGAGGACATCCTGCCGCTGCAGGAGGAGCCGACCGATACCGCGCGCACCGTAGCACTGGTGCAGCCGGGCGTGCTGGGTGGGCTGGACCACTGCCCGCCGGCCGATGCCCGCGACGGCGACTGGTGCTTCGTCGACCTGGAAGGCCGCCGCGGCTGGCTGCCGCGCGACTCGCTCTACGGGGTCTACCCGTTCGAGGAGGTGGAGTAGCCGCCCGCCGCGGCCCCCACCCAGAACGTTTTCGCCTCCGGCGGACGCGGTTCCGGCCCACGCCCCCACCCGGTCACTCAATCAGCATACTGTCGTTGGCTGGCCGGGTGGGGGCGTGGGCCGGCGCCGTAAAAACTGACCGGCTCTATGGCAGGAAGCGCTCGCGCGGGACCGAGCGTTCCACCCTCTCCACCGGCGGCTGGACATCCCAGAAGCCGAGGAAGATGGCGCCGCCGATCACGGTGAGCACCAACAGCACCAGCACGACGCGGAAAAGCCGGGCCCCGAAGCTGGGACCCTGGTGCTGGTGAAACACGGAACTGCGCCGCCGAGCCACGTGGACGGCTCCCTCTGTTCGGTTACGATTCCCTGAATCGGCGCCACTGTGCTATGCGACGGACAGGCCCTGTCAAGACCGGATGGGCATCTCCGCGCCGGTCCCCAGCCTTCCGCACCGCCGTTGCACCGCCGTTCCCTCACTGCTGCCACTGGACCGGACTCCGGAATGCCGCCGCACCTTCGCCACCCCATCCGCGACCCCGACCCGAGCCCGGAGACACCCGGCCTGCTCGACCGCTCGGTGGTGCTGGTGGGGCTGATGGGGGCCGGCAAGACGGCGGTGGGCCGGCGCCTCGCCAAGCGCCTGTCGCTGCCCTTCGCCGATGCCGACCAGGAAATCGAACAGGCGGCCGGCTGCTCGGTGAAGGACATTTTCTCGGTGTGGGGCGAACCGGCCTTCCGCGATTGCGAGCGGCGGGTGATTCGCCGGCTGCTCAGCCAGGCGCCCCTGGTGCTCTCCACCGGCGGCGGCGCCTTCATCGATCCGCAGACGCGCGCCCTGGTGCTGGAGCGGGGGATCGCGGTGTGGCTGCGCGCCAATCTGGAGGTGCTGCTCAGCCGCACCGCCCGGCGCAACACCCGGCCGCTGCTCAACGAAGGCAATCCGCGGCGCATCCTCAGCGAGCTGATGGCCAAGCGCCACCCCATCTACGCCCACGCCCATATCGTGGTGGACACCACCGAATGCTCGGTGGATCACACCACCGATCGGGTGGAGCGGGCGCTGGAGCCCTACCTGCGGTCGCCGGTCGACATACCTGCCGATTGAGTTCGCGTCCCCACAGCGTGCCGCTTTGCTGTACATCGGCCGCCGCTTCGCGGTACATCGGGAGGTGGCAATGGCGACAGACCCCACCCTTCCATGACTGAGACCGTGCGCGTCGACCTCGGACCGCGCAGCTACGACATCCACATAGCTCCGGGAGTGATCGGCCGCGCCGGCGCCCTGCTGCGCCCGCTGATGGACGAGCCGCGCGCCGTCGTCATCACTGACGACCGGGTGGGGCCGCTCTATGCCGAGCGCCTCACCGCAGCGCTGGCCACCGCGGAGATCCGCTGCGACACGCTGACGGTGCCGGCCGGCGAGGCCACCAAGAGCTGGGAGCGGGCCGGCGACACGCTGGAGCGCATGCTGGCGCTGGGCATCGACCGCAAGACCACGGTGGTGGCCCTGGGCGGCGGCGTGGTCGGCGATCTCGCCGGCTTCCTCGCCGCCGTGGCGCTGCGCGGCCTGCCCTTCGTGCAGGTGCCGACGACCCTGCTGGCCCAGGTGGACAGCTCCGTCGGCGGCAAGACCGGGGTGAACAGCCGGCACGGCAAGAACCTGATCGGCGCCTTCCACCAGCCGGCCACCGTGCTGATCGACATCGACACCCTCAACACCCTGCCGGACCGTCAGTTGCTGGCGGGCTATGCGGAGGTGGCGAAATACGGGCTGATCGACCGGCCGGACTTCTTCGCCTGGCTGGAGGAGGCCGGCCCCCGCGTGATCGCCGGCGACCGCTTGGCGCGCACCCACGCCATCGTGCAGAGCGTCGCCGCCAAGGCGGAGATCGTCGGCCAGGACGAGCGCGAATCCGGCGCCCGCGCCCTGCTCAACCTGGGCCACACCTTCGGCCATGCGCTGGAAGCCGCCGCCGGCTTCGGCGACCGCCTGCTGCACGGCGAAGCGGTGGCCATCGGCATGGTGATGGCGTTCGACACCTCGGTCGCCATGGGGCTGTGCCCGGCAGAGGATGCCGCCCGGGTGCGCCGCCACCTGGCCGCCATGGGGCTGCCGGTGCGGCCGCCGCCCGGCATCGCCGACCGCGACGGGCTGATGGCGCTGATGGCCAAGGACAAGAAGACCACCGGCGGGCGCCTCACCTTCATCCTCGCCGAAGGCATCGGCCGCGCGGTGATCCTGCGCGATGTCGAGCCCGCCCGCATCGCGGCAACCTTGGACCAGGTTGCTTAGGGGCCCGTCGAGGGCCATCGCACCGATCCGGCTGGCGGCGCGGGGCCGTCGCCACGAGGAGCGAGAAGGAAGGACATGCTGAGCATATTCGACGACGAGCGACGACGTGGCGCCGGTTTCGCGCCCAGCCCCTTTGGGGTTCAGCCAAGATTGCTGCTGACGGCGTCGGAAATGCTCGAAAGCGGTCCGCACTTCCTTGCGCTTTCCTCCTTGTCAGCAGCGATTTCGGCTACGAACCGTGTCGGTGAGCTGACCCTCGACAGGCCCTAAACGCCGATGGACCTTTTTGTCATTCTGAACACGCTGGCAATCCTGCTGCTCCTGGCGCTGTCGGCGTTCTTCTCCGGATCGGAAACCGCCCTCACCGCGGCCAGCCATGCCCGCATGCACCAGCTCGCCCAGGACGGCGATGCGCGGGCGAAGATGGTGAACCGGCTGCGCGAGAACAAAGAGCACCTGATCGGCGCCATCCTGCTGGGCAACAACCTGGTCAACATCCTCGCCACCGCCATGGCGACGGCGGTGCTGACCACGCTGGTGGGCGAGGCGGCGGTGCCGCTGGCCACCGTGATCATGACGCTGCTGGTGCTGATCTTCGCGGAGGTGCTGCCCAAGACCTACGCCATCCAGCACGCCGACCCCATGGCCCGCGGCATCGCCCCGGTGCTGCGCATGGTGATCGCCGCCCTGTTCCCCATCGTGAAGGCCATCACCTTCCTGGTGCGCATGCTGCTGCGGCTGTTCGGCGCCGGACGCTCGGCCATATCCATGGGCGACTATGTGGACGAGCTGCGCGGCGCCATCGAGCTGCACCGCGGCCCCGAGCAGGACGTGGCGGTGGAGCGCGCCATGCTGCGTTCCATCCTGGAACTGGGCGAGGTGGAGGTGGCGGAGATCATGACCCACCGCCGCAACGTGCTGGCGGTGGATGTCGACCAGCCGGTGTCGGAAATCATCGCCACCGTGGTGGACAGCCCCTACACCCGCGTGCCCCTGTTCGAATCCGATGCCGACAATGTGATCGGCGTGCTGCACGCCAAGGACCTGCTGCGCGCGGTGCGCCGGCACGATGGCGATCTGACCCAGGCGGCGATCACCGAACTGGCCGCCAAGCCCTGGTTCATCCCCGACACCACCTCGCTGATCGACCAGCTCCAGGCCTTCCGCACCCGGCGCGAACACTTCGCCCTGGTGGTGGACGAATACGGCAGCCTGCAAGGCGTGGTGACGCTGGAAGACATCCTGGAGGAGATCGTCGGCGAGATCGCCGACGAGCACGACCTGCCGGTGGCCGGCGTGCGGCCGCAGCCCAACGGCAGCCTGCTGATCGACGGCACGGTCACCATCCGCGACCTCAACCGCCGCTTCGAATGGCGGCTGCCCGACGATTCGGCCTCGACGATTGCCGGGCTCGTGCTGTATGAGGCCCAGCGAATTCCAGAGGTCGGCCAGGTTTTCACCTTTCACGGCTTCCGGTTCGAGATCCTGCGCAGGCAGCGCAACCAGATCACACTGCTGCGGCTGACGCCGCCTTCGGACACCGAGGACGCCGGCGCCTAGAGTCGTTTGTTGTGCCACACTGGGGCTTGTAAGATAGGGCATGCTGAGACACACCGCGGGCACAACTGGTGGGGAGACTGCCGTGCAGGCTAAGCCGGAAGGCGAGCACCCCAAATTCACCCGGATCAGTGACGTGATCCTGGATGCCTGCCAGCTCGCCCTGGACCAGCGCAACCTGCCGGTGGCCGAGGCCCTGCACCAGGCTCTGGAACTGGTGATGACCCGTTCGGCCGGCCCCCGCGACGTGGAGCGGCGCACCGTGCCGGAAGCGGTGCTGAAGAGCTTCGACCAGATCGACGCGCTCAGGCGCGACCTGCGCGGCCACCACTCCTAAGCGACTCCGCCCCAGATGCCCGCCCGCGGCGGGCCGATCCGCGCGCCGTGGCGCGCTCGCCCCTGCGACCGATCGTCGTCGCAGGCGCCCGGCCTTTGGCGCAATCGGCGCCGGCCCCTAACCCATCCGGCAACCGCCGAATTTTACGATGACCCGGATGACCGGGCCGCGGGGACGGCTGGTGCGGCGAAGGCGTGAAACGCCTCAGGTGTCCGCCGAGCGGCTGGCGCGGGCGCGGCGGATGCGGTGGAAGGCGTTGTTGATGCGGGCCAGCCGTTCGTTGGCCAGTGTGATGAACTCGCCCGGCACGCCCATGCCGGACAGCCGGTCGGGGTGATTGTCGCGCACCAGCCGCCGGTAGACCTCTTTCAGGCTCTCGTCGGTGATCGACGGATGGACGCCGAGCACGGCATAGGGCGCATCGTCCGGGTTGCCGGCATGCTGGGCCAAAAGCTGCTCGAACTGGGCTTCGTCGAAGCCGAAAAGCTCCGCCACGCTGCGCAGATAGGCGACCTCGCTATCCAGGATCGGCCCCTCATCGGCGCAGGCGATGATGAACAGGGCGTCCAGCACCCGTTCCAGCACGTCGCCGCGTTCGCCCAGCATGCGGCGCAGGCGCTTGGCGTAGCTGTCGTAGCCATGCACCGACCGCTTGGCGAGGTCGAACACCCGCTCCAGGTTGCCCTGCTCGCTGACCGGCACCCGGAACAGCTCGCGGAACACGGCGATCTCGTGCTGGCTCACATGGCCGTCCGCCTTGGCCATCTTCGCCGCCAGGGCGATGATGGCGATGGTGAACGCCACCGTCTGGGTGGGGTCGCGCGGCGCCTGGAACGGCCGCAGCAGGGCATCGCGCATGCGCCCCAGGAGGCTGATGGGCTCGCCCGCCCGCTCGGCGTCCTGCTGGGTGGTCAGCGCCCGGCCGGGTGTGCCGTTTGGCCCGTCCGACATCCGGTTCCCCCCGCTCGGTCGCTCCACGCCAGGTGGAAGCCGGATTCGCCCTCGGCGAACCCGCCCTATTCCACCTCCACCCCATAGTCGGCGGCCAGCCGCTTCAGCCCTTCGGCATAGCCCTGCCCCACCGCCTTGAACTTCCAATGGTCCTTGTTGCGGTACAGCTCGCCGAAGATCATCGCGGTTTCGCGCGCCACGCCTTCGGTCAGGTCGAAGCGCACCAGCTCGTCGTTGGCTGCACCGTCCACCACCCGGATATAGGCGTTGGAGACCATGCCGAAGTTCTGGTCGCGCCGCTCGGCATCGTGGATGGACACGGCGAACACGATCTTGTCGATGTCCGGCGACAGCGCCTCCAGATCCATCGTCACCTGCTCGTCGTCGCCCTCGCCCTGGCCGGTGCGGTTGTCGCCCAGGTGCTCCACCGCGCCGTCGGCGGATTTCAGGTTGTTGTAGAAGATGAAGTCCTCGTCATAGGCCACCTTGCCCTTGCGGTTGACGAGGAACACCGACACGTCGAGATCGAACCGGCCGCGCCCGCCCGGCAGCGGGTCCCAGCCCATGCCGATCAGCACGCGCTTCATGTTCTTGATCTTGTCCTTCAGCGACACGTTGCCGCCGCGAAACAGTCCCAGCACCATGGCTGCCCCCTTTCTCGGATCCGCCGTCGCGTTCGCCGGTTCCGGGCGGCGATCTCCATCACCGCCCGCGCCCGGTCACTGGCTTAGACGTTGACCCCGAAATTGCGGGCCAGCGGCGCCAGCCCCCCGGCGTATCCCTGGCCGACGGCGCGGAACTTCCATTCGCCGCCGTGGCGATAGACCTCGCCGAAGATCATCGCCGTTTCGGTGGAGGCGTCCTCCGACAGGTCGTAGCGCGCCAGCTCGCGCCCGGTGTCGTTGTTGAGCACGCGGATGAAGGCGTTGGAGACCATGCCGAAATTCTGCCGCCGGCCCTCGCCGTCGTGGATGGTCACCGCCAGCGTGATCTTGGCCACGTCGGCCGGCACGCGGTCGAGCGCCACCTTCACCGCCTCGTCGTCGCCCTCGCCGACACCGGTGCGGTTGTCGCCGGTGTGCTCCACAGAGCCGTCGCTGGAGCGCAGGTTGTTGTAGAAGATGAAGTCCTGATCCGACCGCACCTTGCCCCCTTCGGTCAGCAGGAACACGCTGGCGTCCAGGTCGAAATCGCTGCCATCGGTCGCGCGCACGTCCCAGCCAAGTCCGACCAGGATGTTCTTAAGGTTCGGGTCTTCCTTGCTCAGGCTGACATTGCCGCCCTTGTTGAGAGAAACTGCCATCTTCTGCTCCCCAGTGCTGTGTCTTGTCGGGTGATTGCACTCAACTTTACTTCACGCTACACGAAGGCCCACTATACGACAACGGCATGGTCCACCAGCTCCAGCATCAAACGATCATGGGGCAGGTTGCCGTAGCCGTGGCTTTCGCGGAACGGTCCCTGGCGCGCCAGAAGGGCGGCGACACGCCGGGCCTTCTCCTCGCGCACGCAATTGCCGCCGAGCATGCGCCCGGTCAGCCGCTGGTCTTCGTCCACCTCCAGCTCGGTGCCGATCAGCAGATCGGGCCGGCACCGCTCGGCGGTGAGGATCTCCACCACCAGCCGCGGCGAGCCGGTGGCGATGACGACGAAATCGCCGCGCGCCCGGTGGGCGGCGAAGCGGTCCTCCTGGTCGGCCAGCCAGCGCAGGTGCCGGCCCAGCCGCTCGGCGGCCGCCTGGGCCGAGGTGACCGAGCGGCCGCGGGTGACATGCACCAGCAGGGCATCCTTAAACGCGGTGCGCCGGGCCCCCCAGCCGCGGCCCCAGGCGCCGAGAAAGGCGCCGGCGGCGGGCACCAGGGCGACCGCCATGCGCCACGGGCCGGCCAGCTCGCGCAGCCACGGCAGCAGCGAGTCGACCCGCGTCAGCGTGCAGTCGAAGTCGAACACCGCGACCCCGCCCTGGCCCGCCGTTTCCCGCGCTGCCGTCTCCTGGCTTGCCGTCTCCTGGCTTGCCGTTTCCTCGGCTGCCGTTCCCTGGCCGCTCACTGCCTGGTCCATCCTCCGGTTCCCGTCCCCCCGGCCCCTACTCGGCCCCCTACCCGGACGTCGCCGCGGCGGCACTGCCGCCGAACAGCCACTCCGACAGCACGTCGCCGAACTGGCTGACGACGAAGGCGCAATAGGCCACCACGCAGACCGCGCCGACCAGCCGGGTGATCGGCCCGATGCGCAGCAGCCACAGGGCGAACAGCACGCTCGATCCCACCATCACCCACATGTCGATGCCGCCCAGAGACGGGTCGACATGCAGCGGCTCCACCAGGGCGGTGATGCCGATGATCGACAGGATGTTGAACACGTTGGAGCCGACGATGTTGCCGACGATGATGTCCGTGTGCCGCTTGGCCGCGGCGGCGATGCAGGTGGCCAGTTCCGGCAGCGAGGTGCCGAAGGCGATGATGGTGACACCGATGACGGCCTCCGGCACGCCCAGCACGGTGGCGCCCAGCACGGCCCCGCGCACCAGCACCTCCGATCCCACCGTCACCAGCACCAGGCCCAGCAGCAGGAACAGCAGCGCCAGGCCCATGGAGGAGAATTCCGGCTCCTCCACCTCTTCCACCTCCAGCCGGCCGCGGCGGGCCAGCAGGTACTGATAGAACACATAGGCCACCAAGGCGCCGAACATCACGGCACCGACCCAGCGGTCGACGAAGCCGTAGAACATCAGCCCCACCAGCAATGCCGTGGACAGCAGCATCACCACCATGTCGCGCAGCGTGTCCTTGGCCGAGGCATGCACCGTGGCGATCAGGGCGGTCACCCCGATCACCAGCAGGATGTTGGCGATGTTGGACCCCACCACGTTGCCCAGCGAGATGCCGGGGAACCCGGTGAGGTTGGCGTTCACCGAAACGAACAGCTCCGGCAGCGAGGTGCCGAAGGCCACCACGGTGAAGCCGATCACCATGTGCGGCACGCCCAGGCGCTCGCTGACGTAGACGGCGCCGTTGATCGTCCAGTCGCCGCCTTTCACCAGCAGCACGATGCCAAGGATGATGGCGGCAGAGGCGAGGAACAATGCGTCGATGCCGGCGAGCTCGATCATGGGAATTACCGCGTCCTAGGAGGGGCCGAGACGGCCGGTTGAGAGGGGGTGCCGGCCCCTCCCGAACCGGCAGGGGGCCGACGCACCGGGCACCGCAGGCGTGGGGTCAGTCCTTGCTGCCGGCTCGCCAGCGCAGGCCGAAGCCGTAGTGCTGGTCCATCTGCCGGGCATCGCGGAAGTATTCGGCAAGCTTGGTCACCCGCAGGCCGCCGCCGGTGTTTTCCAGCATGCAGACGGCGCACAGGCGGGAGTTGTTGTCGCCGTAGTCGAGCCGCACTTCCAGGGGCGGCTGGTCGGGCGCATTCAGCGTCACCACGCCGTCGGCCTGCGCCCAGTTGGGCACGCCTTCGTAGATCATCGCCCACACCAGCACCTTGTCGATCTGGTCCCAGTGGTGGCCGTTGATGCGCAGGTTCTCGCCGGCGGTCACCGCACCGGTGCGGTCGTCGCCGTCGAGCGCGATATAGGGCAGGTCCGACAGGGTGCCGAAGTTGCGGCCCAGCGCCTGGATGGCGCCGGCCATGCCGTCGCGCAGCTTGAACAGGCAGCACAGGTCGAGGTCGATGCCGCCGGAGCCGCGCTTGGCCATGCCGAACAGGCCGCGCTTCTGCTCCGCCTGGCGCTGCGTCCAGTTGAGGTTGACGACGATCTCCCCGAAGCTGCCGCTCTTCTTGGTCAGGTCCACGCCCTGACCCTTCTTCTCCAGCGTGATCTTCGACAGGTTGACCGGGGACGCAGGTGCCGGTGCCGGCTGCGGCGCGGCGGCGGGGGCCGCAGGGGCCGCGGGGGCCGGCGACGGCGGGGCCGCGCTCTCGCCCTCCACGTCGACGCCGAAGGAGGTGGCCAGCGGTCCCAGCCCGCCGGCGAAACCCTGGCCGACGGCGCGGAACTTCCACTCGCCGTTCCGCAGATACAGCTCGCCGAACACCATGGCGGCTTCCGATGCGCCCTGCAGCGGCAGCGGGAATTGCGCAATTTCCGCCTTGGAGCCGGCATCCACCACCCGAATGGTCGCCTGGCTCAGGCTGGCGAAGCTTTGCCCGCGCGCCTGGGCTTCGTGGATGGTGACGCAGAAGGCCACCTTCTCGATGCCGCCGGGCATCGCGGAAAAGTCGATGGTGAAAGCCTGCGCATCGGCCAGGCCCAGCGAGCCGGGAGTGTCGAACGCCACGCCGCCTTCGGGCGAGCGCGGCTGATTGTAGAACACCATGTCGGCATCGCTGCGCACCTTGCCGGACCCGGCCAGCAGGAACGCCGAGGCGTCCACATCCATGCCCGGTGCGCCCTTGGGCTGCCAATCCAGCGCCACCAGCACGCGGCTGGCCCCCGTTCCGGTGATCGAGGTGTTGCCGCCCTGCTGCAAGACCGTCGCCATCGCTGCCTCCTCATTGGTGTGCGGCCTTGACCGGCCGACTCCGTCTCCTGTTTGCGCCGCCAAGTGCCCCGACAAACGCGACGATTTTTCGGCAGGTTCAGGGCCTGCCTCCGCGCACCCCCATGGCCAGGCCGCACGAAGCGACCGCGGGCCCAGACCCTGGACGCGTGTGGTCGATATGTGATGCGATGTTGCCCATGCGCAAGGTGGCGCCGGCCACGGTTTCCGCCGTTTGTGTTGCTGTCCCGCTCCCAAGCCCGTAGCCGACGGTGCCGCCGTGACCCGCCCGACCCTCCGGCCCGACCTCAGAGCCCTGGATCTGGGCGCCACCCTGTACGTGCCCGCCACCCGGCAGGACCTGGCGCCGCTGGCCAACGGCGACCGTCTGCCGCGGCTGCGTTCGCTCATCTTCTGCACCGAAGATGCGGTGGCCGCCGACCGGGTGGACGATGCGCTCGACCGGCTGGCCGACATGCTGGCGCGGCTTACGCCCGGCGGCCCTTACCGCTTCGTGCGGGTGCGCCACCCCGACCTGCTCGCCCGCATGCTGGCGATGGCGAATATCGACCGGATCGACGGCTTCGTGCTGCCCAAGATCACGGTGGCGAGCCTGACGGACTACATGGCCGCCCTCGGCAACGACCACCGCTTCTGGCTGATGCCGACCCTGGAAACCGCCGAAGCCTTCGATCCGGCGGAAGCCCGTGCGCTGCGCATCGCCCTGTCGGCAGCGGAGGTGCGGCACCGCATCCTGGCGCTCAGGATCGGCGCCAACGACCTGATGAACCTGCTGGGCATCCGCCGCTCGCTCGACCGCACCATCTACGAAACCGCCATCGGCTCCACCATCGCCATGCTGGCCGGGCTGTTCCGGCCGCACGGCTTCGCCCTCACCGGCCCGGTGTTCGAGGGGCTGGAGCACACCGAGGTGCTGGCCCGCGAGGTGCGCCAGGACCTGGACCACGGGCTATTCGGCAAGACGGCGGTACACCCCAGCCAGGTGCCGGTGATCGAGGCCGGCTATCGGGTCACCCCGGTGGAGCTGGAAATGGCCGAGGAGATCCTGAACCCGGTGGCCGAGCCGGTGTTCTCGCTGCACGGGGCGATGTGCGAGCCGGCCACCCACCGCGCCTGGGCGGAAGCCATCCAGGCCCGCCACAAGGTGTTCGGCGTCACCTGGGCGGCGACGGACTGGGCCGGCGGATAGCCGGCCCTTCAGTCGCGGCCCAGCGTGCGGATCACCACCGCGGCGCGGTAGGGCAGGTCGGGATCGTGGCTCCAAGCAGCCCCCCGCGTTTGCGCCAAATGCAGCAGGTGGGCGACATCGGGCGCTGAAGGATCGGCCAGATACAAGTGTTCCGGCAGCCGGCGCAGCAGGGCGCGGGTGCTTTCGCCGATGCCGGGCTTCACCCGGTTGCGATCCTTCAGCCCATGGCGGGCGGCGAGCCGCGCCACGCAGTCCGCCGAGGTGTCCGCCAGATCCCGCCGGTCCCCTTCGCCCCACACCGCCGGGGCCACGGCGGCGTCGGCCAGGGCCGCCTCCAGGTCGGGCATCAGCGCATCGACGAAGCGGCGCGACAGGTCGTGGCCGGCCAGATGGTGCTGCACCACGCAGGCGTGGAATTCCCCGGGGCCGACCACGTCGTCGTTGAGCACGGTGCGGCTCACCAGCCCGGAAACCACGGCATTGAGGATGGCCGACGGGATCAGGTAGTCCGCCGCCGTCGCCGCCAGGGCCGCCACCCCGGCCAAGTCGGCCACCGCCACCAGCTCCGGCGCCGGCACCGCCGCCCCGCCCGCGTGCTCCCGCCCCAGGCTGGCCACCAGTTCGCCGGCGATGGCGCCCTTGCCCGTCCAGCCGTCCACGAACACCATGCGGTCCGCCGCGTGGCGCGCCAGCATCCAGTCCAGCGCTGCCCGGTCGATGCCGCGGTCGCGGATGATGGAGAGCGAGTAGTGGGCCACCGGCCGGCCCAGCCGCACCAGGGCCCGGCGCAGCAGCACCCCCACCGGCGTGCCCGCCCGCGCCAGGCTGGCCAGCACGATTTCCCCCGGTGGCCGGTCGCGGTGGAGCGCCTTGGCCAGCCGCGCCAGATCGCCGGCGAAGCGCCCGCGATTGGCCGCCAGCGCCTGGTGGAACAGCGCCAGATAGGTGGCGTCCGGCGCCTCCTCGGCGGACAGCATTTCCGAATAGTGGCGGGCGCCGGACTGGATCAGGCGCTCCTTCTCCGCCACCGGCGTCGGCGCCAGCTCCACCGGCTTCAAAAGGAAGGTCACATCGTCGGCCGCGTAGCTGCCGCTGAACCCCACAGGGTCAGCCCCCGGCCAGCCGCTGGGCGAGCTGGGCGCCGGCAGGCAGGGCGGCGATGTCGCAGGCCAGCAGAAACTCCACATCGGAAAGGCTGTCCCCCAACCCGATGGCGAACGGGTGCGGCCCGGCGATGCGATTGCGGAACCAGCGCACGGCATGCGCCTTGTCGAGGAACGGCGGCAGCACCGCCAGGTTGTTGCCGTTCAGGTGCACCCGCCAGCCGGCCGGCACTTCTGCGCGCAGCCAGTCCGCCACCGCCTCCAGTTCCTCCCACGCCGCGGCGTTGTGCTTGGCCGACAGGTAGAGGTCGAGCCCGGCATCGGTGATCACCCGATGGCGGATATCCAGGCTCTGCATCTCCAGATAAATGCCCAGCAGAGCATCCAGCGTGTGCAGGGCTTCGGCATGGTCCGCCGAGTGTGTCGCCATGAGCGCCTGCCATTCCGGGTCCGGCGTGCCGTCGGCCCGGCGGATCAGCCCGCCGAAGCTGCAGATGGCGCCGTTGCTGAAATCCAGCCCCACGCGGCTCAGGGCCTCGCTGTTGCGCCCGGTGGTGGGCACGACACGGGCCGCGACGCTGAGCCACGCCGCCAGCATCGCCTGGGCATCGGTCATGAACGACAGCGGCTGCCCCGCCCGGTCCACCGCCGCCACATGCGGTGCTGCGGCGTTCTTCCGCCGGGTCTGGAACAGCGTGTCGTCGAGGTCGAGGAAGACCAGCGGCCGCGGATCGGCCGCGGTGGGAGCCGGGGCCGGGGCCGGGGTCGGGGTCAGGGCTGGCGTCATGCTGCATCCCCCATGGCGAACACCGCGGCCCCCAGGTCTTCGGCCAGCCCGACCGGCGGGGCCGGTGTTTCGGTGCACAAGATCACGTGGTCGTAAGCGCCCGGCGGCACGTTGTAGAGGAAGTTGGGAATGCCGTCGGCGTAGTTGTCGGTGAACGTGCGCACATGGCCGATGGCATGGCCCGGCAGCACGGGGGACCGGGTGGTGGCCTGGCAGCGCACGTCGGCCCCCAGCGCTTCGGCGATGGCTTCGGCCAGCAGGAAGGGGGGATAGACGAACTCCCCCGTCCCCAGCACCAGCACGCGATCGCCCGGCCCGATGCCGAGCGCCCGCGCCCTGTCGAGCCAGCCTTGCTCCAGCACCGGTGCGGCGGCGATGCCGAGCCGGCCGTCGTTGCGCTTGAGGAACGGTTTCAGGGCGCCCGTACCGGTGACGTCGGGCGGATCGGTGACCGTGAAGTCCGGATCGGCGGCAAAGGCATAGGTGCCGGAGAGCAGCGACACCGTTTCCATCGCCTCGCCCACCGCCGGCCGGCTGCCCCGCCAGTCCGTCAGCACCACGCCCACCCGGCGTTCCAGGTGCGGGCAGGCGGGCGCCAGGGCGGCGGCGAGATTGGCGAAGGTGCGCCCGCTGGTCATTTCATCGTCGATCAGCACCAGGCTGCGCGCCGCGCCCAGGCGTTCGGCCGCCGCGGCGTCTGCCGGCGTGTAGAGGATGTGGTCGGCGGCGTGGCTATGGTCCTCGCGGAACTCCACCAGCCGCGGCCGGCCCAGCGCATAGCGCGTGGTGTGGAGGAACACCGCGTCCTGCCGCCCCGTCGCCTCCAGCCAGGCGGCGAACACCCCGGTGCTCAGCGCCACCGCGGTTTCCGCCATGCCCACCAGCAGCACCGGGCCGGGCAGGTCGGCCGGGATGGCGGCGGCCAGGTCGCGGTAACTGGCGCGCATGGCGGCGGGATCGGCCGGCAGGTGGCGGCCCAGCACGCGGCTGACGAACAGGAAGGCGCGCCGCGGGTTGTTGCGGGTGGCGAATTGGCACAGCTCGTCGAGATCGCGGCTGCCCGCCCGCACCGTCACCGTCAGGCGGCCGGCCGGCAGGTCGATCGCCCGCGCCGCCCCGCCGCCCCCGTCGCCCCTGCGCGCCCGTTCCGCTTCGGGCATCGTGCCCTCCTTGTGTCCCATTGCCATGCTGCCTGTGCCCAGGCGCGGCCTTTGCTATCATCGTCTTTCCGTTGCGTCGTCCTGGAACTGGCATGCAAACGCTCTCCCCCGGCCAGAACACCGTGTTGGAGCGCACCCGCCTGGTGGTGCAGCTCGACCCCCAGGTGGGCATTCCCGGCGGCATGACCGGGGTGGCGCTGCTGCTGGATGGCGCCGACAAGGCGGCCGACCGCAGCGCCTATGTGGGCGATGCCAACCCCCAGGGGGCCGCCGGCGCGGTTTCCTTCGATGCCGGCAACGGCACCTTCCGGGTGGATCTCGACCGGCTGGGGCAGGAGGTGGCGAAGGTGCGGCTGGGCATGGCGCTGCTGGGCGGCCCCTCCACCGGCCGCTCCATGGCCGACCTCAGGTCGGTCGCCACCGCCGTCAGCGACGATCAGGGCGCGCGCCTGTGCGCCTTCCCGCTGGATCTGGCGGGGCGCAGCGAAACCGCGATGATCCTGCTGGACCTCTACCGCCGCCACGGCGCCTGGCGGGCCAAGGCGGTGGGCCAGGGCTTCGTGCACGGGCTCAACGCGCTGGGCCGCGCCCACGGGCTCGACATCGTGGAGGCGCAGGACGGCCGCATCCTGGTGCGCGACGGCCACTCGCCCGACGATCCGCCGCCGGCCGGTCCACCGCCCGGCCCACCGCCGGCAGCCGGGGGCGAGCGGGGCCCGCCGCCACCGCCCGGCACGCGCTACAGCGGCACCGGCTTCTGCATCTCCCGCGATGGCTTCTTCCTCACCAACGAACACGTGATTCGCGACGGCCGCCGGCTGATCGCCCGCAACAACCGCATGGAAGCGGGCCTGCGCGTCGCCTTCGCCGATCCGGTCAACGACCTGGCGCTGTTGCAGGCCGACCGTGCGGCGGGCGAGCCCACCGCCTTCCGCGAAAGCCTGCGCCTCGACCCCGGCGAGGATGTGGTGACGGTGGGCTATCCGCTGTCCGGCCTGCTCGGCAGCAACGCCCAGGTGACCACGGGCACCATCTCCGCGCTCACCGGTACCGCCAACGACAGCCGCGTGCTGCAGTTCACCGCCCCGGTGCAGACGGGCAATTCCGGCGGCCCGCTGTTCGATGCCTACGGGCTGGTGGTCGGCATCGTCAGCCACAAGCTGAATGCCGAGCACATCCACCGCATCACCGGCGACATCCCGCAGAACGTGAACTTCGCGGTGAAGGGGGCGGTGGCCCGCGCTTTCCTGCTGGCTGCCGGCATGGAGCCGCCGACGGCCGCCCCGGCCGGCGCCCGGCAGAGTGCCGCGGAGATCGCCAGTGCCGCCCGCGACCGGGTTGTGCAGGTGTTGGTAGAGACGTGATCGCCGTCACAGCCTCGGCAGGTGCTTTTCCCCCAATCTGACCGTGCACAGAGGCTCGGACATGGTCCGCGCCGCGCCCCCGCAAGACGGCGGCGGGACGAGCCCCATGGGGGGCGAGCCGCAACGGCACAAGAACGGGAGGTTGAAGAGTCATGTTGCACCTGACGTCGAACGAAAACGCGCAGTTGGCACAGATGATGACCGCCCAGGCCCGCATGCTGCGGGAGGACGGGATGGAAGCCGAAGCCGGGGAGCTGCTGGATCGCGCCCGCCGGGTTCGCAAGACCGCGCGGCGTACCGCCAAGCGCTGCAACTAGCGCCCTTTGGTTTTCACGGTCCCGGCCCTCTCCCCCTCCCGGCCACCCAATAGTTTACAATGGCTTGGG
>JAGQRL010000424.1 GCA_020425485.1 Rhodospirillaceae bacterium | reverse complement strand
TACGAGCCGATGATCCGCCGCGCCGCCGGCCTCGGCCGCGCCACCCTGGAGCCCGACCCCGACCACTACGAGCAGGCCCATCTCCACACCGATGTGCTGGTGGTGGGCGGCGGCGTGGCCGGGCTGATGGCGGCGGCCAGTGCGGCGGCGGCCGGCGCCCGCGTGGTGCTGTGCGAGGAAACCGCCCATCTCGGCGGCCGCGCCCCGCTGGACGGGGAGATGATCGACGGCGCTCCGGCCCAGGCCTGGGTGGAGGCCATGGCCGCCCGGCTTGCCGCCGAGGACACGGTGCGCGTGTTCACCCGCACCACGGTTCAAGGGCTGTATGACCACGGCGTCGCCCGCGCCATCGAACGGGTGGCCGACCACCTGGCCGAACCGCCGGACGGCCAGCCCCGCCAGCGCGCCTGGACCATCCGTGCCGCATCCACCGTGGTGGCCACCGGTGGTCACGAGCGCCCGCTGGTGTTCCCGGACAACGACCGGCCGGGCGTCATGCTGGCGTCCGCCGCCCGCAGCCTGCTCACCGGCTACGGCGTGGCGGTGGGCCGGGCCCCGGTGATCGCCACCACCAACGACGATGCCTATCTCACCGCCTACCGCCTGCTGGATGCCGGCGTGGAGGTGGCCGCCATCCTCGATGCACGGCCCGAACCGGGGCCGGAAGCCGCGCGCGCTGCCGCCATCGGCCTGCGCGTGCTGCCGGGCACAGCACCCGCCGGCGTGGTGGGGGCGAAGGCCGTGCGCGCCGTCGACGCGCTGGAGCTGGCATCCGGCGGCGGCGAACGCATCGCGTGCGATGCCGTGCTGGTGTCCGGCGGCTGGAACCCCGCCGTGCACCTGACCACCCATCTCGGCCACGCGCCGGTGTGGCGCGAAGCCATCGGCGCCTTCGTGCCCGATCTGCCGGAGGATGGCCCCCTGCTGGCGGCCGGAACGGCGGCCGGCCACCTGTCGCTCACCGAATGCCTGGCGCGCGGGCGGCTGGCCGGCATCGCCGCCGCGGCGCGCTGCGGCCACACGAAGCCCGCGCCGTCCCTGCCGGCAGCGGAGATTTTGGACAGCGGCCGGCCGGTGACGCTGTGGCAAGTTCCCGCCCGCGGCAAAGCGTTCGTGGACTTCCAGAACGACGTCACGGCCAAGGACCTGGCGCTGGCCCAGCGGGAAAACTACGCCAGCATCGAGCACACCAAGCGCTACACCACGCTGGGCATGGCGACCGACCAGGGCAAGACTTCCGGCGTCAACGCCATCGGCATCGTCGCAGACCTGCGCGGGGTGAGCCCGGCCGATATCGGCACCACCACCTTCCGGCCGCCCTACACGCCCGTGGCCGTCGCCACCTTCGCCGGCCATGCGGTGGGCAAGCACCACGCGCCCACCCGCCGCTCGGGCCTGCACGACTGGCACGCCAGGCACGGCGCCACCTTTGTGGAAGCCGGCCAGTGGCTGCGCCCGCAGATCTACGGCAGGCCCGGCGAAAGCATGTTCGATGCCACCATGCGGGAGGTGCGCCAGGTGCGCAGCTCGGTCGGCATCTGCGATGTCTCCACGCTCGGCAAGATCGACCTCTACGGGCCGGACGCCGCGACCTTCCTCAACCTCCTCTACGCCAACGCCTTCGCCAAGCTGCCGGTGGGCAAGGTGCGCTACGGGCTGATGCTGCGCGAGGACGGCCACGTGTTCGACGACGGCACGGTTTCCCGCCTCGCCGAGGACCGCTTCTTCGTCACCTGCACCACGGCCAATGCCGGGCCGGTGCTGGCCCATATGGAATACGCCCACGAGGTGCTGTGGCCGGAGCTGGACGTGGCCATGTGCACCGCGACCGAGCAGTGGTGCTCGATCGCCGTGGCCGGGCCGAAGTCGCGCGAGGTGCTGGCCAAGGCCCTGCCCGCCTTCGATGTTTCCGCCGAAGCGCTGCCCTTCATGGGGGTGCGCGAGGGGGTGCAGGACGGCGTGGCGACGCGGGTGTTCCGCATCAGCTTCTCCGGTGAGCTGGCCTATGAGCTGGCGGTACCCTGGGGCCACGGCGAGGCGCTGTGGACGCGGCTGCTGGCGGCGGGCGCGCCCTTCGGCATCATCCCCTACGGCACCGAGGCCCTGGGGGTGATGCGCATCGAAAAGGGCCATCCGGCGGGGCCGGAACTGAACGGCCAGACCATGGCCCAGGATCTGGGCATGGCCCGCCTGATGAAGAAGACCGGCGATTTCATCGGCCGTGCCATGGCCCATCACCGTGCTGCCCACGATCCCGATCGGCCGGTGCTGGTGGGCCTGAAGCCGCGCCAGCGCGACCAGCGGCTGCGCGCCGGCGCCCACCTGCTCGACCCCGATCAGCCGAAGACGCTGGAAACCTCTCTGGGCTGGGTGTCCTCGTGCCAGTACAGCCCCGAATGCGGCCACTGGATCGCCCTTGGCCTGCTGAAGGGCGGCCGCCAGGACGATGGCGGCATGCCGCGCCGCCTGGTCGCCGCCTATCCGCTGAAGAACGAATGGGTCGACGTGCTGGTGGTCGACCCCTGCTTCGTCGATCCCGACGGGAGCCGCCTCCATGCCTGATGCCCCGCTGCGCCACCCGCTGGACCACCTGACCGCCTGGCCCGCCGACGCGCCGGATGTGGTGCTCCGCAGCCTTGCCGATGCCACCTGCGCCTACCTGCTGGCCCGCAAGGGGCAGGCGGACGCTCTGGCGGCGGCCCTCGGCATCGCCGCCCAGGTCGGCACAGTGAGCCGCACCGGCCCCCTCGCCTACTGGTGCGTGGCCCCCGGCCGCTGGTGGGTGGTGGCGGAAACCGGCCGGTCTGCCGGGATTGCCGACCAGGTGGCCGGCAAGCTGGGCGACACCGGCTATGTGAGCGACCAGAGCCAGGCGCGCGCCATGATCCGCGTGACCGGCCCGCGGGTGCTGGACGTGTTGGCCAAGGGCTGCTCGCTGGATCTGGCCGGCTTCGGCGCCGCTGCCTGCGCGCAAACCCAGATCGCCCACATCTCCGCCGCCATCGCGGCGACGGACGGCGGCTTCGACCTGCTGGTGCCCAGCGGCTTCGCGCAGGACTTCTGGGAGTGGCTGGAGGCTTCGGCGGCGGAGTTCGCCCCCCAGGTGGTGCCCGCCTGAGGCGGCGGACCGTTGGCAGCGGCGATCAGCTCAGCGAGAACACCGTTACGTTGACCAGGTAGCCCACCTCATCGGGCACCGGCCCGGACAGCGGGCACATCACGGTCTCGTAGCTCTTGAAGTCGTAGAGCGACCAGGTGAGCCGGGTGCGGCAGTAGTAGGGCTGCTTTCGCTGCACCGCCTGGCTCATCCGCTCCTGCACGCCCTCTCCCCCCGGGACGGAATCGACGAAATGGCCGGTGGCAGCGACGCCGGACTGGGCGACCGCCTCCGTTCCCGCCAGCTTCACACGGAAGCGCGGGCCGGGAACAACCTCGAACAGGCAGACATAGGGCAGGATTGCCGGCGGAATTTCGGTGGGATCGAGGTCCTCGCGGGCCGGCATCGTCCGGCCGCGGCAGCGCTCCTGCCAGTATTTGAAGAAGGTCGTCAGCTTGGCGTCCTGGAAGTCGTCTGTCGAAAAGTCGAACAGGCAAAGGGCGTCCGCAGACGTCCACGGCATCTTGCGTTGCGTTTCCACCAACGACTCTCCCCATCGACCGCAAGCGGCCGGCTTTCACCCCGTTCGGCACCCCCAACGCAATTGATAGCAGACTCTGACCCCGTGACGCTGTGACAAACAGGGGCTGCCGCCTGCGCGGGGCCAATCAAGGCGCTTATCCTAGGATGGGTCCTCGATCAGCATCTTTTCCGCCAGGCGTTTCACCCGGGCGATGTAGTCGCTTTGCGACCAGCCGCAGCCGAGCCTCAGCAGCTCCCAGGTCTGGACGGAGAGCAGCGACCACAGAATGTCGGTCGCCTCCTCCAC
>JAGQRL010000423.1 GCA_020425485.1 Rhodospirillaceae bacterium | reverse complement strand
ATGGTGGCGACGGAGGTGCTGGTCGCTTCGGTGCGCGGCCCCCAGCAGGTGATCGAGGCGGCCAAGCTGGGCGCCCATATCGCCACCATGCCGCCTTCGGTGGTGCACCAGCTCTACCGCCACCCGCTCACCGAAAAGGGGCTGGAGACATTCCTCGCCGATTGGGAAAAGACCGGCCAGCGCATCCTCGATGCCGATGAGATGTCCGCCCTGGCCGCGGGACCGGCTAAGTGAGCCGCGACATGCCGGGCGGCGACACCTCCTCGAAGTCGGACAGTGCCGCCGGCGGCCTCGGCGATGCGGAGGTGCTGGACTACCTGACGCGGCATCCCGATTTCTTCGGGCGCAACGCCGACCGGCTGAACCGCATCCTCGATGACGGCGGCTATGAGGGCCAGCGGGTGGTGGATCTGCGCGGCTTCATGGTGCGGCGCTTGCGCGGCGAGCTGGAACGCGTCGCCGACGAGCAGACCGCCCTGGTGAGCGCCGCGCGCGCCAACCAGAGCACCATGAGCCGCATCCATACCGCCGTGCTGTTCATCCTCGATGCCCCCAGCTTCGAGGCACTGATCGAAACGGTGACCACCGACCTGGCGGTGCTGCTGGACCTCGACGTGGTCGCCCTGGTGGTGGAGAGCGACGGGCGCAACCCGCCGCCGGCCATGGCGGCCGGGGTGTCGCTGGTGGATGCGGGCTTCGTCGGCAACTGCCTGGGGGCGGCCGAGGTGGTGCTGACCAGCCATATCGAAGGCGATCCGGCGATCTACGGTCCCGGCGCCAGCCTGGTGCGCAGCCAGGTGCTGCTGAGGCTCACCGTCTCGCCGGAAGCGCCGGCCTGCATGCTGGCGCTGGCCAGCCGCGATCCCGCCATGTTCGAGGACGGCATGCCGACCGACCTGATCGCCTTCCTCGCCCGGGTGCTGGAACGCTCGATCCGCCGCTGGCTCGACCTTCCCCAGTAGCCCGTTACCCCAGGATCGGCCGCCACCGCGCCCCGGCGGGGCATCGGGCGGATCGACTGCCCCGTACCCGGCCGCTGTCTTTCACTTAAAAGTGGCAGTGCGGGCGTTTGCGGAACGATCAGAAAAACCGCTAATTCAGAACCACTTAGCTTGCCAAGGCGAAGAGGGTTTGGCACGATTGCCACTGTGGAGTCCCGGCCCCGCGGGCTCCGGGAGGCGGTGTGTCCAGATCCTTGGTGGCAGCATAGGGCGTCCTGCGATGACCAAGTCCGACCTGATCGCGCGATTGGCGGAGATCAACCCGCACCTGTCGCGCCAGGATGTGGAACGCATCGTCACGACCATCTTCGAGGAGATCAGCGACGCGCTTGCCCAAGGCAACCGGGTGGAGCTGCGCGGCTTCGGCGCCTTCTCCGTGAAGCGGCGGGACGCCAGGGTGGGCCGCAACCCGCGCACCGGCGAAGCCGTGCATGTGGCCGAAAAGCTGGTTCCCTTCTTCAAGACCGGCAAGCAATTGCGCGAACGGCTGAATACCGATTGAGCCGCTGCGCCGCGCCAGCGGCGCCCGTTCCGGCCCGCTGCGGCGGGCATCGCCCGAAGCATCCGGAGGGACCATGCGGATCCTGTCCTATCTCATCACCATCCCCCTGGCCGTGGCCCTGGTGCTGTTCGCCATCTCCAACCAGGAGATGGTGGTGGTGGAGATGTGGCCCCTGCCCTTCGCCAGCCGGCCGCTGCCGCTCTACACCATCGTGCTGGTGCCGGCGGCCATCGCGTTCTTCCTGGGCGGTCTGATCGTCTGGATGGGCGGCGGCCACACCCGCCGGCTCGCCCGCCAGCGCAAGCGCGCCGTCGCCAACCTGCGGGCCGAACTGGAACGGTTGCAGGCCAGCAAGAACCGGGTCGACCAGGCGATGGCCCGGGTGAACGAGGCGCGGCGCATCGAAGCCGCCACCGACGGCGCGCGGGACGCGGCCCGGCGCGAACTTCCGAGCCCCGACCGCGCGGCGTGAGGACCGGACCGTTGGTGCGTGCTGCGGCCCCAGCCGCCGGCGGAGCGGGCTGACGCCATGCGGGTGATCGGTGCCGCCCAGGTCGACGTCGCGCTCGACTACAAGCCCCTGGTGGAACGCCTGCGCCAGGCCTTCCGCAGCGATATTGCCGTGCCGCTGCGCCAGCACTACAGCATACCCACCTATGGCGAGAACGACGCCACCTTGCTGGTGATGCCGGCCTGGCAGGTGGGCCGGCATATCGGCATCAAGATCGTCACCGTGTTCCCGGACAATGCGGAAAAGAGCCTGCCCTCGATCATGGGCGCCTATCTGCTGTCCGACGGCAAAACCGGGGCCCCGCTGGCGCTGATCGACGGCCCCTCGCTCACCGTGCGGCGCACCGCCTGCGCGTCGGCACTCGCCGCCAACTACTTGGCGCGCCAGGACGCCGAGCGCCTGCTGATGGTGGGCACCGGGGCGCTGGCGCCGCACCTGATCCTCGCCCACGCCGCCGTGCGGCCGCTGCGCAACGTGCTGATCTGGGGGCGCAACTACGACAAGGCGCGGCGCCTGGCCGCCCGGCTCGACCGCGGGCGGCTGCGCGTGGCCGCCACCGAGGATCTGGAAGGGGCGGCCCGCGGTGCCGACGTGATCTCCTGCGCCACCATGTCCAACGAGCCGATCATTCAAGGCGACTGGCTAGAGCCCGGCACCCATCTGGACCTGGTGGGCGCCTACAAGCCCACCATGCGCGAATGCGACGACGAGGCGGTGCTGCGCTCCCGCCTGTTCGTCGACACCCGCGAAGGTGCGCTGACCGAAGGCGGCGACCTGGCCCAGCCGCTGGCCGCCGGCCTGATCACCGCCGACGACATCGCCGGCGACCTGTTCGACCTGACCCGCGGCGACCGGGCGGGCCGGCGCTACTACGACCAGATCACCCTGTTCAAGTCGGTCGGCACCGCCATCGAGGACCTCGCCGCCGCCCAGCTTACGGTGCAGCAGGCCTGATCTGCCGACGCGCCGGCCATAGCTGGCGTGACGGGGCCGGATGTGCGAGAGGGTTGACCCGTCGCGCCCCACGCCACATGCTGCACCGCACAAATTAGCGGAGTCGGCCATGTCCCAGCCAAATCCGGTCCTGCCCAGCCCTGTCTTCTGCGCCATCGACACGCCGTCGATGGAAGCGGCCGGCCATCTCGCCCACCAGCTTCGCGACCTGGTCGGCGGGCTGAAGCTGGGGCTGGAGTTCTTCGGCGCCAACGGCCCCGCTGGCGTGCGCCAGATCGCCGAACAAGGCCCGCCCCTGTTCCTCGACCTCAAGCTGCACGACATCCCCAACACGGTGGCCTCTGCGGTGCGCACCCTGGTGCCGCTGGAGCCGGCCTATCTGACGCTGCACGCAGCCGGCGGCCGGGCGATGTTGGAAGCCGCTGTGCAGGCAGCGCGCGAGGCGGCGGAGGAAGCCCATGTGGCGCGGCCGCGCCTGCTCGGCGTCACCGTGCTGACCAGCCTGGACGAAAACGACCTGCACGACCTGGGACAGGACCCCTCCCCCATGCGCCAGGCCGACCGCCTAGCCTTCCTGGCCCAGGATGCCGGGCTCGACGGCGTGGTCTGCTCCGCCCACGAGATCGCCCATCTCAGGCGCCGCCACGGCCCCGACTTCCTGCTGGCGGTCCCCGGCATCCGTCCCTCCTGGACCACCCATGACGACCAGAAGCGCGTGACCACGCCGGCCGAAGCCCTGGAACTTGGCGCCAACCTGCTGGTGATCGGCCGGCCGATCACCCGCGCCACCGATCCCGCTGAAGCGGCCCGCCAGATTGCCGAGGAGCTGGCCGGCGCGGCGAGCTGACCACGCCTCCGCCCGCCGACGCCGTGCAGGGGAGCTGGCCGGTGCCGGGAGTTGATCCGGCGCCCTGAGCCGCGCATCTTCGGTACCCATGAGAGTGGACGTAAAGATCTGCGGGCTCACCTCGCCCGCCGCGCTGGCCGCCGCCATCGATAGCGGCGCGCGCTATGTCGGCCTGGTGTTCTATCCGCCGAGCCCGCGGTCGGTGGGCCTGGACGTGGCGGCGGAACTGGCGCGCATGGTGCCCACCGGCGTACGCGCCGTCGGCCTGTTCGTCGATCCCACCGACGAGGCGCTGGAGGCGACGGTGCGCCGGGTGCCGCTCGACATGCTGCAGCTCCACGGCCACGAAACGCCGGAGCGGGTGGCGGATATCCGCGCCCGCTTCGCCATGCCGGTGATGAAGGCGGTGCGGGT
>JAGQRL010000070.1:2104-4878 GCA_020425485.1 Rhodospirillaceae bacterium | reverse complement strand
GGGTGGACTTCGCCCTGCGCCCGGAGGCGGCCCTGCTGGCGCTGCGCCAGCACCTGGCGGTGTTCGCCAATCTGCGCCCGGCCATCGTGTTCCCGGCCCTGGCCGGTGCCTCGACCCTGAAGACCGAGGTGATCGAAGACCTCGACCTGATGATCGTGCGCGAGCTGACCGGCGGCATCTATTTCGGTGAGCCGCGCGGCATCGAAACCCTGCCGGACGGCCAGCGCCGCGGCGTCAATACCCAGGTCTACACCACCTCGGAGATCCAGCGCGTCGCCGCCGTGGCCTTCGAGCTGGCCGAAAAGCGCGCCAAGCGCGTCTGCTCGGTGGAAAAGGCCAACGTGATGGAAAGCGGCCGGCTGTGGCGCGAAGAGGTGACGGCGCTGCACGCCCAGCGCTTCGGCCACATCGAACTCAGCCACATGTACGCCGACAACTGCGCCATGCAGCTCGTGCGCAATCCCAAGCAGTTCGACGTGATCGTCACCGACAACCTGTTCGGCGACATGCTGTCGGACGAGGCGGCGATGCTGACGGGCTCGCTGGGCATGCTGCCGTCGGCCTCCCTCGGCGCTGCCGACGCCAGCGGCCGCCGCAGGGCGCTGTACGAGCCGGTGCACGGCTCCGCCCCCGATATCGCCGGCAAGGACATGGCCAACCCCATCGCCATGCTGCTGAGCTTCGCCATGATGCTGCGCTACAGCTTCGCGCTCAGCGACCCGGCCGACCTGCTGGAAACCGCCATCCGCAACGTGCTGGCGGGCGGCATGCGCACGTCGGACATCATGTCGACGGGGATGGCGCGGGTCTCCACCAGCGTGATGGGCGACAGCATCATCCGCGAACTGGGCAAGCTGGCCCGGTAGACCGCCGCCTGATCGGATCGGGCCGGCCGGGTCCCCGACCCTGCCGCCCAAACCAAACCGGGGGTCCCGATGCTGCCATCGGGACCCCCGTTTTGCGCTCGGCCTGTGCCGGAACCCTGGGCCTCAGGTCAATCGGCGCGGGTCAGCTGGTTGGTGGCCATGAAGCGCTGGAAGGCGTCGTAGAAGGCGCGCGCGTCCACCGCCATGTTCCAGTCGTACTCGCCCTGGTCGTTCATGTAGGTGGCACTTTCCACACCGATGATGTGGTACTGGTCGCCCACCTGCACGAACAGCGGCGAGCCGGAGTCACCCTGCAGGGTGTCGCATTCGTGGAAGAAGGTATCGTCGTTGAAGTACCGCACGATCGGGCAGCCGATATGGGCGGTGAGCTGGTTTTCCGCATCGCGGCTGTAGCCGCCCTGGCTCATGGTCAGCCAGGTGCCGCGCACCGCCTGGTCGAGTTCCTGGTCGGTCAGCGGATGCAGCGACATCATGCCGGTGATCTGGCCGATATCCCGGTCCAGCACCATGAAGGCGTAGTCGTAGCCGTCGATCTCGCTGGTGTAGAGGTGCCGGTTGGGATCGTATTCCGGCGGCACGTAGTAGGATTCGATATAGGCGCGCGCCACGTAGTGGCCCTCGTCGAAGCCGGCGAAGAAGTCGGTCGGCCGGTCGACCTCCGAGGAACCGTCGCCCATGAAGAAGCAGTGGGCCGCGGTCAGCACCACGCGGGGCGCCACCACGGTGCCCGAGCAATGCCCGCCGGAATCGAAGTAGAGCTTGCCGATGGCGCTCCACGGGAACTGCGTGCTGTCGACGAACTGCCGGTCGTCATGGCCGTAGAACGCCCGCACATCTTCCGGCGGCACCTTTTCCTGCGCCTGGGCGACCCCGCCCAGCACGACGGTAGCGGCAACGGCGGCAACCAGCCCGAGGGCGGCCAGACCCGGCATTCCCATGAACCTGCGTGTCACCCTGTCCCTCCTCTCAACACCGTACCGCCGTCATTATCGCGCGTCGGCCGGACCTGCATTCGATAGCAGGCTGACGGGCAATTTGGGCAAGCCGATGATGCCGCCGCGATTATTGGCGGGCACCGGCCCCCGGCAGAACACCGGCGCGCCGCAATTCCGCGTCCAGCCGGCCCTGCACCCACAGCCAGAACATCCGCAAGTCGCCGAGCAGCGACCAGGCGGGATAGCTGAAGGTGGCCGGGCGGTTGCGTTCCACCGCGAAGTGGCCGATCCAGGCGAACAGGTAGCCCGCCACCACCGCCGCCGGCACCAGCCACCAGGTGAGCGCCGCCGCCGCGACCAACAGCAGCACCAGGGCGAGCCCGGTGCCGGCGAAATGGAGCGCGCGGGTGGCCGGCTTGGCGTGTTCGCGCAGGTAGTGGGGCCAGAATTCCTGGAAGCTGGCGAGCCCGCGCGGCGTTCCTGAGCGGGCGGAGGCTGCATCTTCGGGCATATCCGGGTCGCTCCCTGTCTGGACCGTCTGGCATTGCGCGGCCCTTGTGACGCGGTGACAAAACAGATAGTCGTTGAAGTTCTGTCATCCAGATCTCGATGAGGATCAGGTTCATGGGCTATCGCGTGGCTGTGGTCGGCGCCACCGGCAATGTCGGCCGGGAGATGCTGCAGACGCTGGCCGAACGGGAATTCCCGATCGACGACATCGTGGCGCTCGCATCGGAGCGCTCGATCGGCAAAGAGGTGTCGTTCGGCGAGGACGCCGTGCTGCCGGTGCGCAATCTGGACGATTTCGACTTCACCGGCTGGGACATCGCGCTGTCGTCGCCGGGGGCGGCGGTGTCGGCCAAGTTTGCGCCGCGCGCCGGCCGCCAGGGCTGCGTGGTGATCGACAACACCTCGCAGTTCCGCATGGACCCGGACGTGCCGCTGGTGGTGC
>JAGQRL010000070.1:0-2028 GCA_020425485.1 Rhodospirillaceae bacterium | reverse complement strand
TGGCGCTGAAGCCGCTGCACGACCGTGCGCGCATCCGCCGCGTGGTGGTGTCCACCTACCAGTCCGTTTCCGGCGCCGGCCGCGAGGCGATGGACGAGCTGTTCCGGCAGACCCGCGCGGTCTACGTCAACGACCCCATCGAGAAGGAAAAGCTGACCAAGCAGATCGCCTTCAACGTGATCCCCCACATCGACCGCTTCATGGAGGACGGCTCCACCAAGGAAGAGTGGAAGATGATGGTGGAGACCAAGAAGATCCTCGATCCCTCCATCCGGGTGCACGCCACCTGCGTGCGCGTGCCGGTGTTCGTCGGCCACGGCGAAGCGGTGAACCTGGAGCTGGAGGAGCCGCTGGAGGCCGATGAGGCGCGCGAGCTGCTGCGGGCGGCCCCCGGCGTGGTGGTGATCGACCACCGGGCCGACGAAGGCTATGTGACGCCGGTGGAATGCGCCGGCGAGGACATGGTGTATGTCAGCCGCATCCGCGAGGACCCGACGGTGGAGAACGGGCTGAGCCTGTGGGTGGTGTCGGACAACCTGCGCAAGGGCGCGGCACTCAACTCCATCCAGATCGCCGAAGCCCTGGCGGAAGACTACCTGTCCATGCCAGCGGGTGCCGCCGCCGCGGGCTAGGCGCTTCGCGCGCGGTCAACGAACAGGCCGAACGGCATTCGGGCCGGGGATTCCCCGGCCCGAAGCGTTTTTCGGCATCGATTTTTCGCGGGTGCCGGCCGGCGCTGCACCCGGCCACGACCAATCCCCTGGTTGATCCGCCTGGCGCGAGAAGCGTGGCATCGGCACATGAAGTGCTGTATTCTAAAATTAGAACTTCAATCCATATACGACCTTAAAATCGGACAATCCACGATGATCCTGGAATGGGCGTTTGGGTATGTGGCCGGAGGTTTGGCGAACAGGCTCCTCGCCGCGCTCAGGCGCGACCCGCTCGACCAAAGTCTCGACAGAGCCCTGGAGGAATGGCGCTCCAATCTGCCGAAGGGGGCGGCGCTGGGCTCGGCCCAGGCAATGTTTCCGGCTGACGACGCGCACCTGGACCTTCAAAACCGACCGGCGATCAAGGCGCTCCGCGAGCAACTAAGAAATGATCATCTCCCCACTGCCGACCAATGGTCAGCCGCTTTTCTGGAACAGTGGCACCTTGTTCGCGCCAGGATTGCTCAGCCGGATGAATTCTTCAGGATATCGGAAGAAGACGCGGAGCATCATATTGCTCGATTGGCCGCAAGATTCTTCGATATGTCAACCGTACATGCGCGCCTGTTCAATCCAGAAGTCATACGTATACTGAATGAAATAAGAATCGATATTTCCGACTTGCGCGAACAGCTCCAAGCAGGATGGCTTGCCCCGCTGCGACCCGTTGACGAAGCAACAAAATGGCTTGAGTGCATCTTTGAAATACAGGCCGCCCACCCTGCCGCGATTGCGAGCAGAAAGCCGTGGCCAGGTGAGTATTACGAAACAGTAATGCTAGAGAATGCGCTATATCTCAAATTGTTTGGGCTGCTCGAGACTGCAGGATTCGATCCTGCCATTCTCGATGGAATCCGCAGAACGCAGACATACGAAGATGACTGGGATGCGCTTCGCAAAGAACTGATTGCCATCGTCACCACGCTTGGGGCGTAGCCATCCCCGGCGTGATTGGAACGAGACGGGGGCCCGGAACCGGTCCGGAAGCTCAGTTGATCCGCCGGAGCGGGCTCACCTGGGCCTTTTGGCTTGAGCTGGTGGTGCGCATGTACAGGTTGTCCAGCGCATCGACCACGTATTGGCGGCTGTAGGCCGCCGGCACGCCTTCGTACTTGCACGCCGAGAGCACCTGATCGGTGATGTATTTCGGCTGATAGAAGGCCAGCGGCATGCCCATTTCCTCCAGCCAGTCCACCACCGTCTGGATGGTTTCCTCGGTCAGCTCCAGCCCCTTGGCCGAGGCCACCATCTGGAACACCGTCACGAACCCCTCGCGGTTCGGGTTGCCGATTTCCAGCTTGTAGGGAATGCGGCG
>JAGQRL010000422.1 GCA_020425485.1 Rhodospirillaceae bacterium | reverse complement strand
TCTACGCGGTGGAGATCACCGGTGCGGTGTGGATCGATGCGCTCGCCGGGGCCGCCATCGCGCTGGCGCTGATCTGGGGGGCCACCGGCATCGCCCGGCGGGCCTTCGACATCCTGATGGACAAGGAGCTGCCGCCGGACGACCGGGCGCGCATCGAAGCCATCGTTCACGCCAATCCCGCCGCCCGCGGCCTGCACGACCTGCGCACGCGCACCTCCGGCGTCGACCGCTTCATCGAGTTTCACCTGGAACTGGACGGCCAGCTTTCGCTGCGCGTCGCCCACCGCGTCACCGACGAGGTGGAGCGCGCCCTGTGCGAAGCCTTTCCGGACGCCCAGGTGCTGGTGCACCAGGAGCCCGCCGGGCTCGACGACGACCGGCTGGACGAGCGCATCCTGCAGGCCGAACGCCACGCGGCACCCGACGGGAGCCCGGACGGAGAGGGGAAGGAATGACGCTGCTGTTCGTCTCCGCCGCCGACGACCCGGAGGAGTGGGCCGGCGCGCTGGCTGCCCTCAGGCCCGACATTCCTTTCCGCGTCTGGCCCGATGTGGGCGACCCGGCGGCCGTGCGCTATGCCCTGGCGTGGCGCCCGCCGGCCGATGCGCTGCCCGGCCTGCCCAACCTGCAGGCGATCTTCTCGCTCGGCGCCGGCATCGACGGGCTGGCCGACGTGCCGGAAGCCCTGCCGCCCGGTGTGCCGGTGGTGCGCATGGTGGAAGAGGGGCTGTCGGCGGGCATGGCCGAATACGTCGCCTGGCAGGTGCTGGACTGGCACCGCGGCGGTGCCCTCTACCGCGCCCAGCAGCAGGCCGGCGAATGGCGGCGGCGGCGCAGCAAGCTGGCCGGCGAACGCCGGATCGGCATCCTCGGGCTCGGCGTGCTGGGCCAGTCCGCCGCCCGCATGCTGACCGGGCTGGGCTTCCCGGTCGCCGGCTGGAGCCGCACGGCCAAGACGGTCGACCAGGTGGTGTGCCACCACGGGGCGGACGGGCTGGCCGATTTGGTGGCCGGCAGCGACATCCTGGTGAACCTGCTGCCGCTGACGCCGCAAACCGAAGGGCTGATCAACGCCGACCTGATCGCCGCCCTGCCGAAAGGCGCGGTGCTGATCAATGCCGCCCGCGGCCGCCACGTGGTGGATGTCGACCTGTTGGCGGCACTCGACAGCGGGCATCTGGCCGGTGCGGCGCTGGATGTGTTTTCCACCGAGCCGCTGCCGCCCGATCACCCCTTCTGGCGCCACCCCAGGATCGCGCTGACGCCGCATGTGGCGGCCCTCACCCTGGCGCGTACGGCGGCCCCGGCGGTGGTGGCGCAGATCGCCCGCATCGAACGCGGCGAAGCCCCCCTGCACGTGGTGGACACCGGCCGCGGGTATTAGGAGGGGGAGCGGGCCGGTGCAGCCCAATCGAAGGTTGCTCTATGCCGGCACCGCCAGCATGGCGAGCTGGGCTGCCGGCAGCACCGCGACGATCTGGTCCGCCGGTTCCACCACCACGCACATGTGGCGCGGGCTGGCGTGGACGACGCAGCCGCCGTCGACCATCAGGCCGCAGGAATATTCCAGGATCGCCAGGTCGCCGCGCTCCGGCCTGGTGTTGGGAATGGCGCAGCAGGCGGCCAGCCCCGCCAGGGTGCGCGGTGCGGTGATGCCGGCTGCCGCCAGGGCCACCTGCACCAGCCCCGGCGCATCGATGCCGAGGCTGCTGCGCCCGCCCCACAGATAGGGGGCGCCGGCGAACATCAGGGCGGCTTCCACCGCGTCGCTCGGCACGCTGTCCACCGGGGCGAGGGCCGGGGCCGGCAGCCAGCCGCCCGGCGGATCCTCCAGCTTGGCCCAGCCGCCGCACGGCGCGTCCGGGCGATCCTCCGCCTCTGCCCAATGGACGATGCGCACCAGCCCGCCGAAGCTGATGGCGCGGATGGGCGGCCGCCGGATGTCCGGTGCGGGGTAGATGAAGCTGCGCAGCGCCCGCACCCGGTGGGTGGGCGGCGCCATCGCCATGAGGCCGCTGGCGCGCACGAAGCCGGCATGCCCATCGAGGCCGCAGCGGCCGGCCAGCCAGGCGCCGAGGCGCCGGTCCACCTGGAAGGTTTCGCCGTGCAGCAGCTCGGTTTCCATCTCCGCGTCGTCGGAGGGCTGCACCCGCACCGGCACGATGCCGCGGATGGCGCGCAGGCAGTCGGGAGGGTCGCCGCTCATGGGCCGCCGGCCCCCATCGCCTCGCCGGCCGAGCGGGCCACCAGATCGGCGAATTCGCTCAGATGCACCGAGCCGCGCACCGTGCGCTGGACCAGCACGTTGCGCCGGTCGGCCGGATCGATTTTGCGCTTCACGAAGCCCTCCTGGCTCAGTCGGTCGAGCGCCCGCGTCACCGCCGGCTTGGACACCTCCAGATGGGCGGCGAGCCCGCGCACGGTGTGGGGCGGCGGCGTGAGGTAGACGGTCAGCAGCAGGGCAAGCTGGCGGGCCGACAGGTCGGGGCCGTCGCGGCGCACCGAGGCCACCAGCGCGCGCCGCCACAGGTCGAGCGCTGCGGTGCCAGTCAGCCCTGGCGGCGCGGTCGCCGTGCCGCCATTGGGGCCGGAAGACGGGGGGGTCGCCACGGCCGAACCATTTCTGTTGCGAAACGAATATGCCGGCCGCGGGC
>JAGQRL010000421.1 GCA_020425485.1 Rhodospirillaceae bacterium | reverse complement strand
GGCCGCCCAATTCAGGATACTCTCGCTGGGTGGCCGGGCGGGGGTGTGGGCCGGCGCAGCCCTATCCCATCTTGCTTCAGTCCACCGTCCGCAGGTCCAGATCCAGCCTCAGGGTCAGGCAGAAGGCGCCGCCGCCGGACCGCCGGAAGGCATCCAGCGGCACCACATGCACCCGGTAGCCGCGGGCGGTGAGGCGCGCCTGCAGCCCCTCGCTGCACGCCCCGGCGACGATGTCGCGGCCCAGATTGACGGCGTTCACCCCCAGCCTGTCGGCATCTTCCGGCCCGGCGGCGATCAGCCGTTCGGGATCGCCCGCCAGCTCCGCGATGGTGCGCTGCCCGGCTTCGGTGAAGGCCGGCGGATAGAACAGGATGTCGCCGCCTGTCAGCGGGCAGAAGCAGGTGTCCAGGTGGTAGAACGCTTCGGTGGCCAGCTCCAGCGGCACCACGCGCTGGCCGAACTGCCCGGCCAGGGCATCGACCGCCCGGCGGTCGGACCGCGGGCCGTAGCCGGCCCAGAACAGCTTGCGCGAGCGATCCCAGATGCAGTCGCCCGCCCCTTCCTGCGACAGCCCGGCGGGAAGCTGGGCCACCGCGGACAGGGTGCCATCCCCCGCCAGGCCGGCGAAGGTGCGGGCAAAGGCCGGCTCCTCGCCCTGGCGTTCGGAAAAGCGGAAGCGCGCCGGCACCGCCACGCCGTCGAACACCACCGCGGCGTTGGCGGTGAACACCATGTCCGGCAGGCCGGGGGCCGGCTCCGCCAGCACGATGTCCGCCCCCAGCTCCTCGAAGACGGCGCGCAGGGCCAGCCATTCGCGCCGCGACTCCGCCGCCAGGTCGTTGGCGTGGGGCCGCCAGTCATCGGGATGCATCCACGGGTTGATCGCATAGGCCACCTCGTAGTGGTCCGGCGGGCACATGAGGATTCGCGCGGGCATGGTGTTCGTCTATGGCTGTGGCGGGGCAACCCGGCGCGCAGGGCACCGGGCCGCCACCACCCTGGAGCGGGCCTAGCCGCCGCGCAACCCCATGTCCCAGAACCCCGCTTCCAGCCGGCTGGCGGTGGCGAAGCTGGCAGCCAGCTCCGCCCAGCGCGGCGAGGTCCACGGCTTTGCGCCGAGGCGGCGGCGGCACACCGCCTCCATCAGTGCTTCGTGGCGGGCACCGACTTCGCGGAACTCCTCGCTGGCATAGGTGGCAATCCACTCCGCATAGGGATGGCCGGCCGGCGGCCCGCCGGTTTCCGCCGCCAAACGGCGGCCGATCTCGCCATAGCCCAGCACGCAGGGCGCCTGGGCCACCAGCAGGTCCAGCAGGTCGCCGCGCTGGCCCAGGTCCAGCACATAGCGGGTGTAGCTGAGGTTTTCCCGCTCCTCCGGTGTGGCCGCCAGGTCCGCTTCGCTCAGCCCCTCGCGCGCGCAGGTCTGGATGTGGAGCTGCATTTCGAACTCCGACAGCGCATGCACGGTGCCGGCGAGCTGGCGGATTTCCTCGATCCGGTCGGTCTTGTGCACGCCCAGCGCATAGGCGCGGATGAAGTGGATGAGGAACACGTAGTCCTGGCGCAGGTAGTGCACGAAGCACGCCCGCGGCAGGCTGCCATCGCCCAGCGCCTGCACGAAGGGGTGCTCCACATAGGCCTGCCAGGTTTCGGGATCGGCGGCACGCAGCCGCGCGTAGAACTCGCTCATCAGGGTCTCCAGAGTGTGTGGAAGTGGTGGGTGGGGCCGTGGCCGTGGCCGACCGTGAGCGCCCCGGATGCGGCGATGGCGTCCGCCACATAGGTTTTGGCGGCGCGGGCCGCCGCCGCCAGGTCGTCGCCCAGGGCCAGGCGGGCGGCCAGGGCGGAGGACAGGGTGCAGCCGGTGCCATGGGTGTTGGCGGTGCGGTGGCGCGGGCCGTCGAGCCACACCACGCCGCCGGCCGTCGCCAGGCAGTCGGCACTGTCGGCACCGTCCAGGTGGCCGCCCTTCAGCAGCACCGCCTTGGCCCCCAGGCCCAGCAGGCGCTCCGCCGCCCCGGCCATCTCCGCCTTCCCCGGCGCTGCGGCATCGTCCAGCAGGGCGGCGGCTTCCGGCAGGTTGGGGGTAACGATGTCGGCCAGCGGCAGAAGGCGCGTGGCGATCACCGCCACCGCGTCGGGGTCGAGCAGCGGCTCGCCGCCGCGCGCCACCATCACGGGGTCGAGCACCAGGAAAGGCGGCGGCCGGTGGGCCAGCACATCGGCCACCGCAGCACCGATCTCCGCATTGAAGATCATGCCGATCTTCACGGCGTCGACGCGCACATCGTCGAAGATCGCCTCGATCTGGGCGACCACGAAGTCCACCGGCACGGGGATGACGCCGCGCACGCCCCGGGTGTTCTGGGCGGTCAGCGAGGTCATCGCCGCCATGCCGTAGACGCCGAGGGCGGAGAAGGTCTTCAGGTCGGCCTGGATGCCGGCGCCGCCCGAGGGGTCGGACCCGGCGATGGACAGCACGTTGCGGATCATCGCAGCGTCTCCTTTGCGGTTCGTGCGGTGGGGGCCGCCCTGTGGGAGCGGATGGCGCCAGCGAACGCGGCGGCGGCAGCGGCGGGGTCTGCGGCGGCGCAGATGGCGGAGACGACGGCCAGCCCGGCGGCCCCGGCGTTGAGCACCGCCGCCACGTCGGCCACCGCCAGCCCGCCGATGGCCACCACCGGCACCGGGCTTGCCGCACAGATCTCCGCCAGGCCGGTGAGGCCCAGCGGCGCTGCGTGGTCGGGCTTGGTGGCGGTGGCGAAGACGGGGCTGGCGCCGACATAGTCCACGACACGGGGATCGACGGCGGCCAACTGGCCGGGATGGTCGATGGACAGGCCAAGGATGGCGCGGGGGCCGAGGGCGGCGCGGGCTGCCGCGGGATCGCCGTCGCCCTGGCCGAGGTGCAGGCCATCGGCCGCCACGGCCTGGGCCACCGCCAGCCGGTCGTTGACGATCAGCGGCACGCCGCTGCCGGCAAGCGCCGCCTTGGCCGAGCGGGCAACGTCCACCAGGGCAGCGTCGCTCGCCTGCTTGTCGCGCAGTTGCACGCAGGTGGCCCCGCCTGCCACCGCCAGGCGCACCGTTTCGGCCACGCCGCGGGGCCGGCACGCGTGCGGATCGGTGACGAGGTAGACCGACAGGTCGGGCAGCCGCCGGCTCATGCCGGGGAAATCCGCGCCGCAGCCGCCAGGCCGGGGCCATCCACGGCGGCCAGTGCATCGAGGAAGGCCACGCGGAAGCTGCCGGGTCCGGCGGATGTTGCCGCCGCCCGTTCCCCCGCCACGCCGACGAAGGCCAGCGCCGCAGCCGTGGCTGCCAGTGCCTCGCCCGGCGCGCGGGCAACGAAAGCCGCCACCAGGGCCGAGAGCGCACAGCCGAGTGCTGTAACCTTGGTCATCATCGGGTGGCCGTTGGCGATTCGCAGGGCCGCCCGACCGTCCGTCACGAAGTCGCGCGCCCCGGTTACGGCGACCACGCAGCCATGGGCCGCGGCCAGGGTGCGGGCGGCGGTTTCGGCTTCATCCACCGGGTCGGCACTGTCCGGCCCGCGGCCGGCCCCGCCGGTTCCCGCCAGCGCCAGGATTTCAGAGGCGTTGCCGCGCAGGACCGTGGGGGCCAGGGCGAGCAGGCGGAGGGCGGTGGTGCTGCGGTAGGCGGTGGCGCCCGCCGCCACCGGGTCCAGCACCCAGGGCCGGCCGGCGGCCACAGCCGCCTCCGCCGCCGCCGCCATGGCGCGCACCCAGGGTGGCGACAGGGTGCCGATGTTCACCACCAGGGCATCGGCGATGCCGGCGAACTCCGCCGCTTCGGCCTCGGCATGCACCATCGCCGGCACCGCACCCGCGGCCAGCAGCGCGTTGGCCGACAGATCCATGGCGACATAGTTTGTGATGGCGTGCACCAACGGCGGCTGCCGGCGCAATTCGGCCAGATGCCGGGCCAGATGGGTTTGGGGGTTTGCCATGTCTCCTCCGTCGGGGCGGAGGAGAAGAACTCAGGGGTCGGCGGGAGCCGCACCGTGAGCGACTCCCTCCGCCAGCATTACCTGGTTCAGGTTCAAAGGGTACTTCTCAGCTCCGTGCGGTGGCACGGCGCGCCCCTGTCTCTCGGTCTGAGCATCTTAAGCACGATGGGGCCGGCGGTGTCACCCGCCGATTGGCCCCCTGGCGTCATCGTCCGGCGCGGCCCCGGTGCGGGCCGGAGCCGGGTCCACCGCAGGCGAAAGCGGCCTAACCGTTCAAGTTTGGACGGAACCAGCCCACACCCCCGCC
>JAGQRL010000420.1 GCA_020425485.1 Rhodospirillaceae bacterium | reverse complement strand
AGGCCGAACAGCAGCGGCAGCACGATCACGTTGGCGAGGTTGAACGACAGCCCCAGCGCCACCGCAACCGCCAGCGTCCACAGGGCGGCGATGCCCAGCGGCAGCAGGGTCATCACGATATCGTCAAGCCGCCGCTGCACGGCGATCAGCACCACGAGGATGCCGATGAGGGTGAGCCCGGTGGCTTCGTAGAAGGCGCCGATCACCGTATCGCTGGCACGGCTCAGCACCACCGGCGGGCCGGTGGCATCGTCGGCCACCGCCAGCACCGCGGCTGCGAACTGCCGCATGGCCGAGGAGGCGGAGACGTCGACCGCCGGGGTCGCCTCCACGCGGAACTGGCCGCCGCTGCCGATCCAGCGGTCGCGCAGCGAGGCCGGCAGGTCGTCGATGGACTGGGGCGGCTCGGGCTGCAGGGCGAGGGAGAAATCGTCCAGCCAGGCCGGCAGCGTGCCCACCAGCCGGTCGGCCAGGCGCTCCAGGGCCGCCGGGTCGCCGGCGAAATGCGCCTGGAAGGCACTCAGCGCATCGTCCAGCCGGGCAAAGGCGGCGGCCAGATCGGGGTCGTCGGGGTGGGCGGCGGCGAGGGCGGCGTGCAGGTCCTCGATGCCGGTGTCCGACGGCGGATCGCCGGAGGGCGGCAGCAGCAGCGGCGTCAGGAACAGCGCCATGGTGTCGATGATCTCCAGCCGCCGCTCCTGATTGTCCGGCAGGAAACTGGCGATGGAGAGCACGCGGCCCACCTCCGGCACCTCGCGCAGGCGGTCCGCCAGGGCTGCTGCGGCCGCCCGGTCGGCCACCAGCACCTGGGCGGCGTAGGGCGAGGTGTTGGGATCGCCCGCCAGGTCGCGGTAGGTGGACACCGCCTCCAGGCCCGGATCCTGGAGATTGAGCGGATTGACATCGAAGCCGACGAAGGGCGCCAGCCCGGCGGACGCCACGGTGGCCACCGCCGCCACCGCCAGGATGGGCCGCCCGGCGCGCGCCGTGGCGCGGGCGTAAAGCGTGCCGCTCACCGGCCGCCGCCGGGCCGGCCGCACCGCCTTCAGGGCGGCCAGCAGGGCCGGCATCAGCGTCAGGTTGGCGACCAGCGCCACCGCCATGCCGCCGGCGGAAATCACCCCCAGCTCCGCCAGCCCGCGATAGGCGGTCGGCGCGAAGGAGAGGAAGCCCACCGCCGCGCACACGCTGGCCAGCGCCAGGGCGGGGCCGACCCCGGCCACCGCTTCGGCAATGGTGGGGAGGCTCGCAGGGCCCGCCTGCCCGTCCGCCACCTCCCGGCAGCGCAGCGCGACATGGATGCCGAAGTCCACCGCCAGGCCTACGAACAGCACCGCGAAGGCGACGGAGATCAGGTTGAGCGAGCCCACCGCCACGGTGGCGAACCCGGCGGTGACCAGCAGGCCCACCACCAGGGTGGAAAGCACCGCGGCGATCAGGCGGGCGCTGCCCAGCCCCCACACCAGCAGGAGGGCCACCAGGATGAAGGAGAGCACGCCGGCGAGGGCGGCGCCCTTGGACACGGTGGCCAGCTCTGCGGTGTTCAGCGCCGGCTTGCCCGTCAGCCGCACGGTGATGCCCTGTTCGGCGAGCCCCAGATCGACCGCGGCGGCGCGCACCGCGGCGATGGCGTTGCGGGCGAGCGCCAGCGAGGCGGTGTCGACCGCCGGCTGGGCGAGAACGAAGGTGCGGGTGCGCACCAGGGCGCTGTCGTCGCCCGCCATCAGCCGCCGCCACGACATCTGGCCGGGCAGGCCGTTGGTCACCGCCGCCACTTCCTCCGCCACGGTGTCGAAGAAGGCGGGCAGGCCGTCGCCCACCGGCATCGCCTGCTCGCCGCCGCCCGCCGCGTCGGCGGCTTCGATGAGCACGTCGAACAAGCCGCCGAGCGTGGGGTCGTCGGCCAGGCTGATGAGCAGCGGCTGGGCTTCGGCGATGCGGTCGGACATCGCCGTCAGCGTTTCGGTATCGAGATAGAGCAGGCCGTTGCGGCGGAAGAACGGTTCGGCGCTGGGCACGCTGATGGCGCCGAACAGGTCAGTCTGCGGCGCCAGGCGGTCGGCCAGTGCTGCTGCCGCGGCATCGGCTTCCTCCGGCGTCGGTGCGTCGATCACCACCAGCAGCACGCCGTCCAGTGCGGGAAAGGCCTGGCTGAAAGCGATGCTATCGCGGCGGAACGGCACCTCGGCATCGATCATCTGCTCGGTCCCGGTATCGATGCCGAGCCGGGTTGCCGCCAGCCACACCGAAGCGGCGGCCAGCAGCAGCCATAGGCCGATCACGATGCGGTGATGCCGGGCCATGGCTTGGGCCAGGCGCAGCAGCGAGAGGGAGGAGGAGGCAGGGGCGGCGGCCATCTTGGGGGGCTTCCGGTTCGGGCGGCGAGGACCTCGACACGCGGTGCCGCGTCGGGGACAACGTCAGGGTTCCGACACATTGTTGGCGGATCACCCAGGCGCCGCGCAACCGATCGCTGACGGCAGCCCACCTCGCCGGAGGGTGCCCAGGGCGGGCAGCCGCCGGTGCCACCGAGCCCAGGGAGCCCACCGGCCGTGATCCGCCGCTTCGCCCGCATCCTGCTGGTACCGCTGTTTCTCCTGGCCCTTCCGGCCGCCGCGTCGGCACAGACGCCGGCCCAAACACCGGATGGCCCGTCCGCCCCGGTGGTCCGCCTGTCCGATACCCTGCTGGATGCCATGCAGAACGCCGATCAGCTCGGCTTCGACGGCCGCGTGGACCTGCTCGGCCCGGTGCTCACCGACACCTTCGCCTTCGACCAGATGGCGCGCCTGGTGCTGGGCCCGGAGGATTTCGATGGGCTCGATGCCGCCACCCGCGCCCGCTACGTGGACGCGTTCACGGCCATGTCCATCGCCGTGTTCGCCGGCCGGTTCGACGGCTATTCCGGCCAGCAGTTCCAGTATGGCGGCGAGCAGGAAATCCGGCCGGGCCAGGTGCTGGTGACCACGGTGTTGTCGGCACCGGAGCGCCGCTCGGTCAACATCGAATACCTGATGCGCCAGTTCAGCGGCGAATGGCGGGTGCTGGACGTGTTCTTGGACCGCCGGGTCAGCGAGGTGGCGCGCCAGCGCTCGGAATTCGCCGCGGTCTATCACCGCTCGGGCATCGAGGGGCTGATCACGGAGATCGAGGCCAACACCGCCCGCCAGCGGGAAGGCAGCTAGACCTTTTCTTGCTTGGTCTGTACCGGCAGTTGGGCCGGGGGCTTCCCGGCCCAACCCCACCACCCGGCCGCCCAATTCAGGATACTCTCGTTGGGTGGCCGGGTGGGGGAGCGGG
>JAGQRL010000419.1 GCA_020425485.1 Rhodospirillaceae bacterium | reverse complement strand
CGATCCTGGCGATCGCCATCGCCGTCGCCATGGGGCTGATGCGGCTTTCCCACCTGTGGCCCGTGCGCGCCGCGGCCACCTGCTACATCGAATTCTTCCGCGGCACCTCGCTGCTGGTGCAGCTCTACTGGATCTACTACGTGCTGCCGCTGTTCGGCGTACCGCTGGACAACTTCACCGCCGGCATCCTGGGGGTGGGGATGAACCTGGGGGCCTATGGTGCGGAGCTTGTGCGCGGCGGCATCCAATCGGTGCCGCGCGGCCAGTACGAAGCGGCGATTGCGCTCAACATGTCGCCCATCGGCCGCATGCGCCGGGTGATCATGCCCCAGGCCATCCTCAACATGCTGCCGCCCTGGGGCACCCTGCTGATCGAGCTGCTCAAGGGCACCGCCCTGGTGTCGCTGATCTCGGTCGCCGACCTGATGTTCGAAGCCAAGCAGATCAACGGCTCCACCTATCTGTCGGCGCAGGCCTTCGGCACGGCGCTGATCATCTACTACGTCATCGCGCGGTTCATGGTGACGCCGCTGATGCGGTGGTCGGAAACCCTGCTCGCCCGCCGCATGGGCCGGGCATAGGAGGGCGCGGGAGATGGGCTTTCATTGGCGCTGGGATTTCACCTGGGACATCCTTCCCCAGCTCGGCATGGGCGCGCTCAACACGCTGTTGGCCGCCGTCCTCGGCTACCTGATCGCCATGGTGATCGGGCTCGGCTTCGCGCTCTTGCAGCGCACCGGCATCTGGACGCTCAACCGCTTCGTCCGCGAGGTGGTGGAGTTCATCCGCTCCACCCCGTTGGTGCTGCAGATCTTCTTCGTGTTCTACGTCGGCCCGCAGTTCGGCCTGACCCTGCTGCCCTGGACCGCCGGCATGATCGCCATCGGGCTGCACTACGCAGCCTACCTGTCGGAAGTCTACCGCGGCGCGCTCGATGCCATTCCCCGGGGCCAGTGGGAAGCGTGCCGCGCGCTCAACCTCAGCCCGCGGCGCACCTATTCCGGCGTGATCCTGCCCCAGGCGGTGCCGGCGGCCCTGCCCGGCATGGGCAACTACCTGATCGGCATCTTCAAGGACACGCCGATGCTGTCGGTGATCGGCGTCGCGGAACTGATGCACACCGCCAATGCCATCGGCGGCTCCAACTACCGCTACCTGGAACCCTACAGCCTTGTCGGCCTGATCTTCCTTTTGATCAGCCTGCCGGCCGCCTTCGGCATCCGCCGCTTCGAAGCCTGGGTCCGCCGCGCGCTCGGCATGAGCCGCGGGCACTGATCCCGCCCTGGTTCCGCTCTGCGCCCGCCTGCCGCCGCGACCAAGAGAGACGAGAAAGAGACCGCCATGACCGTGACCATCGACAAGGCCCCCGGACCGGCGCCGGCCCCCGCCGCGGACATGCCCATGGTGCGGTTCGAGAAGGTCACCAAGCGCTACGGCAACCTGGTGGTGCTCGACCAGCTCGACCTCGACGTGGCGGCCAACGAGATCGTCTCGATCATCGGCCCGTCGGGCTCCGGCAAGACCACCGTGCTGCGCATGCTGATGACGCTGGAGGAGATCAACGAAGGCATCATCTACGTGGATGGCGAACCGCTCACCCACATGCAGCGGGGCGGCCGCATGGTGCGGGCCGACCAGCGCCACCTGCGCCGGGCGCGCGCCAACATCGGCATGGTGTTCCAGC
>JAGQRL010000418.1 GCA_020425485.1 Rhodospirillaceae bacterium | reverse complement strand
TTCTGGAACGTCCGCACCTCCGGGTCGCGGCCCAGAGTGCCGACCAGGATGACCTTGTTGACCGTGCCTGCCATGGGATGTGCCTTTTCTTTGCTTTTTCGGCCGCCGCGCCCTGCCCCGGCCCGTTCCGCAGCCGGCCGCCCCGCAACCGCAAGGGGCTCGCCACGCGCGCGCAGCAACGCCGGTTCGTTCGCGCGGAACGATAGCGTCCCCCGGCGGGCCTGTGCAACGTGCCGTCGACGACGAGGGTGTGGCCCTCAGGCTGCGGCGCCTAGCTGTCGGCGACGCAGGTCCGGTGCTGCTGGCCGAGCCCGGCCACCTCCATCGCCACCCGGTCGCCCGGCTTCAGGAACACCTGCGGGCGCTGGCCCAGGCCCACCCCCGGCGGCGTGCCGGTGGCGATCACGTCGCCCGGCTCCAGGCGCATGAAGCGGCTGATGTAGCTCACCAGCTCCACCACGCCGAACACCATGGTGCGGGTGCTGCCGTTCTGGAAGCGGTGGCCGTTGATCTCCGTCCACAGGGCGAGATCCTGCGGGTCGGCCACCTCGTCGCGCGTCACCAGCCAGGGGCCGAGCGAGGCGAAGCTGTCGTAGCTCTTGCCCTTCACCCATTGGCCGGTGCTTTCGGACTGATAGGCGCGTTCCGACACGTCGTTCACCAGGCAGTAGCCGGCCACGTGGGCGAGCGCATCGGCCTCGGCCACATGCTTGGCGGTGGTGCCGATCACCACGCCCAGTTCCACCTCCCAGTCGGTCTTCACCGAGCCGGGCGGGATCAGCAGGTCGTCGTCGGGGCCGCACACGGAGGTGACGGCCTTCATGAACAGCACCGGTTCCGCCGGCACATCCATGCCCGCTTCCGCAGCATGGTCGGCGTAGTTGAGGCCGACGCACACCACCTTGCCGACCGAACCGACACATGGCCCCAGCCGCGTGCCGGGCGCCACCGCGGGCAGCGTGGCGGCATCGAGCGCGCGCAGCCCGTCCAGCCCGTCAGCCGACAGCACGCCGCCGGCAATGTCGCCGACCACGCCGGTGAGGTCGCGGACGGTGCCGCCACCATCCAGCATCCCCGGCTTTTCCTGCCCCACCGGGCCATGGCGCACGAGCTTCATCTTGACGCTCCTTCCCTAGAGCCGTTGCTGTTCTGGCCGCACCTCACCGCCCCTGTCAGTTCGACAGGAAGATGCCGCCGTTCACGTCGATCACCTGGCCGGTCACGTAGCTGCTCATGCGGTCGGACGCCAGGAACAGGTAGGCGCCCACCATGTCCTCCGGCTCCGCAGCGCGGCCCAGCGGGATCGACTTCACCCAGGCTTCCTTGGCCGATGCCGGCGTGTCGGCGTGGAAGGGCGTCAGCACCACACCGGGGGCGACGATGTTGGCGCGGATGCCGTGGGCGGCATAGTCCTTCGCCAGCGCCCGGTTGAAGGTGTGCAGGAAGGCCTTGGAGCTGGCATAGATGCCCGCCCCCGGCCCGCCGCCGTGGTGGGCGGCCACCGAACCGGTGGTGATGATGTTGCCGTGCTTCTGCGCCATGAAATGCGGCAGGGCGGCCTTGCAGGCCATCACCACAGAGCGGCTGTTGAGGTCGATCACCTCGCCGAACAGGTGGTCGTCGATCTCCTCCGTCGGCGCCCGGCGCACCAGCCCGCCGGCGTTGTTGATGAGGATGTCGAGCCCGTCCAGCGCATCGATCGATTCGTCCACCAGGCTGGCCACCGCCTGGCTGTCGGTCACGTCGGCACCGATGGAAAAGGCGATGCCGCCGGCCGCGGCGATCTGCTCCACCACCTTGTCGGCGGCGGCACGGCTGGTGTTGTAGTGCACGGCAACGCGGGCGCCGCATTCGGCGAGCCCCTTGGCGACGGCGGCACCGATGCCGGTGGATGCACCGGTCACCAGCACTTTCTTGCCGGCAAGATCGTTCAGGTATGACACGGCAACCTCTCCCTTATATCCCCCTTGGCGCAGGCGGCGGCGACGCTCGGGCTATGGCAGAATTCCAAATATGGAACCAAATCCTTTCCTTGGGACAGTGCTGCGGCACCCGCGGGTTGTCAACGGGCCGCCACCGTCCCAACCGAGAGCTTGGGGCGGATGGCGCTGCGGTTCAACTCACCGTCGCCGATGGCCGCATCCCGCGACTCCATGCGCCATCTCCGCCGAAATGACGTAGGGTGCGCCGGGGGTGCGCCGGCCGGCCGGGCCAGCGTTTGCCTGATGCCCGGCAGCGGCGTTTGACTCTCCCCCCGGCGCGACCGATCTTCTGGTTCTGTTTTGTTCTCGGTTCGCCAGCGGCAGGGCTGCCGCAATTTCCGGTGCTGCTACCACGGGACGCCATGCACAAGACCATCTCCGTGCGCGGGGCGCGCGAGCACAATCTGAAGGGGGTCGATGTCGATATCCCGCGCGATGCCCTGGTGGTGATCACCGGGCTCAGCGGGTCCGGCAAATCCTCGCTCGCGTTCGACACCATCTATGCCGAAGGCCAGCGCCGCTACGTGGAAAGCCTGTCGGCCTACGCCCGCCAGTTCCTGGAGCTGATG
>JAGQRL010000069.1 GCA_020425485.1 Rhodospirillaceae bacterium | reverse complement strand
TGGCGCTGATCCTGGTGCAGTGGGCCTACTACGCCCGCACCGCGCGCTCGGCCGCCTTGGTGGAGCGCCGCAAGGAATATGTGGAAGCCGCCCACTGCCTGGCCTTGAGCACGCCGCGCATCATCTTCCGCCACATCCTGCCCAACTGCCTGCCGCCGGTGATCGTGGTGGCCACCGTGCAGATGGCCAATGCCATCGCGCTGGAAGCCACCCTCAGCTTCCTCGGCATCGGCCTGCCGGTTACCGAACCCTCGCTCGGCCTGCTGATTTCCAACGGCTACGAATACCTGCTGTCCGGCCGCTACTGGATCAGCATCTTTCCCGGCGTGGCGCTGCTGATCACCATCGTCGCCATCAACCTGGTGGGCGACCAGCTTCGCGACGTGCTGAACCCGCGGCTGCGGCGCGATGGCTGAACCGCTGCTCGATGTGCGGGGCCTGCGCACCCACTTCTTCACGCGCGCCGGCGTGGTGAAGGCGGTAGACGGCGCCACCTTCTCCGTCGACCGGGGGGAGGTGCTGGGCATCGTCGGCGAATCCGGGTCCGGCAAGTCCATCGCCGGCTTTTCCATCATGGGGCTGGTGGACCCGCCCGGCCGGGTGGTGGACGGCGCCATGACCTTCGACGGCATCGACCTCAGCACGCTCGGCCAGGAGGAGATGCGCAGCCTGCGCGGCCGCCGCATGGCCATGGTGTTCCAGGACCCCATGATGACGCTGAACCCGGTGCTGCGCATCGACACCCAGATGATCGAAGCGCTCACCGCCCATATCCGCATCGGCAAGGCCGAAGCCCGGGCGCGCTGCCGCGATGCGCTGGGGATGGTGGGCATTCCGGCACCGGAGGAACGGCTCGCCGCCTATCCCCACCAGTTTTCCGGTGGCATGCGCCAGCGCGTGGCCATCGCCATTTCCCTGCTGCACGAGCCCGACCTGATCATTGCCGACGAGCCGACCACCGCACTCGACGTCACCATCCAGGCGCAGATCCTCTACGAGGTGCAGAACCTGGTGCGCACCCGCGACATGGCCATGCTGTGGATCACCCACGACCTCTCGGTGGTGGCGGGGCTGGCCGACCGCATTGCCGTGATGTACGCCGGCCGCATCGTCGAAAGCGGACCGACGGCGGACATCATCGAACAGCCGCTGCACCCCTACACCCAGGGCCTCATCGGCTCGGTACCCTCGCGCAGCAGGCGCGGCAGCAAGCTGCGCCAGATCCCCGGCATGGCGCCGTCGCCGCTCAACCTGCCCGAAGGCTGCGCCTTCCGGCCGCGCTGCGCCTACACCACCGTGCGCTGTGGCGACACGCCGGGGGACCGCGAATTGCAGCCCGGCCGCTGGGCGCGCTGCCACCACCCGCTGCACCTGGACGTTCCCGGCCGGCCGGAGCTGGCGAAGTCATGACCGCCGCCGAGACTGCCGCCGACACAGGACCGGCCGGCGCGCTGCTGGAACTCAACGGCGTGTCCAAGCGCTTCACCCGGCGGCTGGATGCGGCGGCCAAGATCGCCCGCCTGCTGGGCGCCCGCCTGCGCGAGGAAACGGTGCACGCGGTTGACGACGTGTCGCTCGCCATCGCCGAAGGGGAGGTGGTGGGCCTGGTGGGGGAAAGCGGCTGCGGCAAGTCCACGCTGGGCCGCGTCGTCGCCGGCATCCACCAGGCCAGCGCCGGCACGGTGCGCTACCGCGGCCGTGACGTGGCGGCACTGGAAGGCCGCGACCGCATGGCCACCGCACTCGCCATCCAGATGATCTTCCAGGACCCCATGTCCTCGCTCAACCCGCGGCTGCGGGTGGCGGAGATCATCGGCGAGGCGGTGCGCGTCCACCGCCTGGTGCCGCCCGGCGAGCTGGACGACTACGTGGCCGACCTGATGCGCCGCGTCGGCCTCGATCCCGACTACCGCAAGCGCTACCCCCACCAGTTTTCCGGCGGCCAGCGCCAGCGNNCAGCGCATCGGCATCGCCCGGGCGCTTGCCGTGCGCCCGGAATTCCTGGTGTGCGACGAGGCGGTGGCCGCACTCGACGTGTCGATCCAGGCCCAGGTGCTCAACCTGTTCATGGACCTGCGGCAGGACTTCAACCTCACCTACCTGTTCATCAGCCACGATCTGGGGGTGGTGGAGCACCTGTCGGACCGTGTGCTCATCATGTATCTCGGCCGCATCGTGGAGGAGGCGCCGACCGAGGCGCTGTTCGGCGATCCCAATCATCCCTATACTCAGGCACTGCTGGCCGAAGTGCCGCGCCTGGAGCCGGGGCGCCGGATCTTCAAGCCGATTACCGGCGAGATCCCGTCGCCCATCAATCCGCCGTCCGGCTGCCACTTCCATCCCCGCTGCCCCCATGCCATGGACCGCTGCCGGGTGGAGCGGCCCGCCCTCAGGCCGATCGGTCCGGGCCGGTTCTCCGCCTGCCACTTGAACGACGAGGCCCGAGGCTGACCCCGCCATGACCTTCCGCTTCGCCGACCGGTTCGAGCCGGTTCGCGTTTTCCCCGCCCTCGGCCCGCCGGTTCCCGTGGTGTTCGACAGCCCCCACAGCGGCACCGTCTATCCCAACGACTTCGCCATGGCCTGCCCGCTCGCCAGCCTGCGCGGGGCGGAAGACACCTTCGTCGACGAGCTGTTCGAGGCGGCACCGGCGGCCGGTGCGGTGCTGATCGCCGCGGAATTCCCGCGCAGCTATATCGATGCGAACCGCGCGCTGGAGGACATCGACGAGGAGCTGATCGATGGCGCCTGGCCCGGCCCCGTGGCACCCAGCGAAAAGACGCGGCTGGGCAAGGGGCTGGTGTGGCGGCTGCTCAACACCGGCGATGCCATCTATGCCCGCCGCCTCAGCGTGGGCGAGGTGGAGCGGCGCATCGCCGACTATTACCGGCCCTACCATGCGGCCCTGGATGCGGCGCTGGACCGGGTGCAGGCGGAGTTCGGCGTGGCCTACCACATCGATTGCCACTCCATGCCCGCACGGGTGCGCACGGCTGCCTACCCGGACGGCTTCGAGGCCGCCGATTTCGTGCTGGGCGACCGCGACGGCACCTCGTGCGAACCCGGCCTCATCGACCTGGTGGCCCGCACGCTGGCCGGGCTCGGCTACACCGTGGCGCGCAACGACCCCTACAAGGGCGTGGAGCTGGTGCGCCGCCACGGCCGCCCGCAAGACGGCCGCCATTCCCTGCAGATCGAGGTGAACCGCCGGCTCTACCTGACGCCGAGCCTCGGCCGCTCCCGCGGGTTCCAGGCGGTGCAGCGGGCGCTGGAACGCCTGGTGGGCGAGATCTGCGCCTATGCCGAAGGGCAGGCCGCCGCCGCGGCAGAGTGAACCCAGCAGAGTAGGCCCGGCAGCGTAGGGCAGGCGGAGCAGGGCAGGCAGAGTAGGGCAGGCGCGACGCCGCCGCGGGTGGCATCGCCCGCCGCCCTCGCGATATCATCGCCCGCCAACCCGAAGGACCCGCGATGACCGCCAACGAAAGCCTGTCCGCCCCGCCAGCACCCGCCGAGTTCGCCTGGGACGACCCGTTCCTGCTGGCCGACCAGCTCACCGACGATGAGCGGATGATCCAGGACACCGCCCGCGCCTATGCCCAGGAGCACCTGGCGCCGCGGGTGATCGCCGCCTACCGCGACGAGCTGGTGGAGCCGGAGATCTTCCGGGAGATGGGCGCACTCGGCCTGCTCGGCCCGACGACGCCGGACACCTATGGCGGGGCAGGGGCCTCCTACGTCGCCTATGGCGTGATCGCGCGCGAGATCGAGCGGGTGGACAGCGGCTACCGCTCCATGCTCAGCGTGCAGTCCTCGCTGGTGATGTACCCGATCTACGCCTATGGCGACGAAGCCCAGCGCATGCGCTACCTGCCGCGCCTGGCGACCGGGGAGTGGATCGGCTGCTTCGGGCTGACCGAACCCGACGCCGGCTCCGACCCCGCCGGCATGAAAACGCGGGCGGTGCCGGCCGATGGCGGCTACCGGCTGACCGGCACCAAGATGTGGATTTCCAACGCTCCCATCGCCGACGTCTTCGTCGTCTGGGCGAAGAGCGAGGCGCATGGCGGCAAGGTGCGCGGCTTCATCCTGGAAAAGGGGATGGAGGGGCTGTCGGCCCCCAAGATCGCCGGCAAGCTGTCGCTGCGCACCTCCATCACCGGCGAGATCGTGATGGACGGCGTGTTCGTGCCGGAGGCCAACCTGCTGCCCAACGTGTCCGGCATGCGGGGGCCGTTCGGCTGCCTCAACCGGGCGCGCTACGGCATCGCCTGGGGCGCCATGGGCGCGGCGGAGGCGTGCTGGCACCAGGCGCGCCAATACACGCTGGACCGCAAGCAGTTCGGCCGGCCCCTGGCGGCCACCCAGCTTGTGCAGAAGAAGCTGGCGGACATGCAGACGGACATCGCGCTCGGCCTGCAGGGCGTACTCCGGGTCGGCCGGCTGATGGACGAGGGGCGCATGGCACCGGAGATGATCTCCCTGGTGAAGCGCAACAACGCCGGCAAGGCGCTGGACATCGCCCGCATGGCGCGGGACATGCACGGCGGCA
>JAGQRL010000417.1 GCA_020425485.1 Rhodospirillaceae bacterium | reverse complement strand
TCCCCAATTGAGTACGGACCCTAGCCCAGCTGGGGAGCAGCGCCAACGCTCCGCGAACGGCCCATTCATGAGCGGCATCTTCTACCCCCTGTTTCTGGGTTTCGCCACCGCCGCCGGTCATGGGAGGCGAAGGGGCACACGGCATCAATGCACCTTGGTCGTCGCATCCTCCGATCAGGATCGGCTGAGGGACTGCCCGTCGTGGTTGGCAGTAGAGCCGCGGTCAAATCCCCATGCTCTCCAGCATCGATGCGTTGATCAGCCGAACGTCAAACCGTTGTTCGGCCAGACGGCGGCTGGCCAGGCCCATCGGTTCGATCAGGGCAGGCTCCACGATGAAACGCCGCATGGCAGCCTCAAGTGCATCCACATCGCGGACCGGCACCAGGAAGCCGTTCTCTCCATCGACTGTAGTATCTCGACATCCAACCGCGTCGGTCGTGATCACCGGTCGGGCCATGGCCATCGCCTCCTGCGTGCTGCGCGGCAGGCCCTCGCGATAGTAGGAGGGCAAGACAAACACACTGGCTTGCGCCAGCCATGGCCTGACGGGCACATGGCCCGGCCACTCCACGATGTTCTCGTTGACCCAGGCAACAACCTGCGTTTCGGAAATCGCCGAGGGATTGCTGTCCAAGCCCCCCAGCAAAAGAAAGCGCACCTCGGGGTGGGTGGCCTTGATGCGGCGCGCCGCCTCCACGTACTCGACCACTCCCTTGTGATGGAGCATCCGCCCGACTAGCAGGAAGGTGATTGGCGTCGTGACCGCCGGTGCTGGCGGCCATTCCCGCAGGTCAATGCCAGTGCCGTGGGTCGAGCGCGCGCGCGCGCGCTCGACTAGTCCCATTTCCACGAACTCAGCAAGATCATCCCGGTTGTGGAAGAAAACAACATCCGCTTTGGCTAATGCGATCTTGTAAAGCCAGGATACAAAGGCGCGCAACCATCTTTTTTTTCGCAAATTTTCTTCATCTACGGAAGTCGTGAAAGCGTATCCCAGGCCCGTTACAAGAGCGTATCGCCTCGGAATTCCTGCCATCCATGCCGCCAATGTCCCATAGATAACCGGTTTGGCGGAATAGGCGATCACGGCATCCGCTTTCATTTTGCGCAGAAGCAGGACCATCCGAACACAGTCGAGCACGTCGGCCAACGGGTTGATGCCAGTGCGCGAGAGCCTGCAATCGACCGGTGTCGCGCCGAGCGAACGCACGGCCGCCCGGACTTCCCCATCATAGTCCGGGGCGATCGCACGGACTTCCCATCCCCTGGCGACTATGTCCCGGATGAGGGGGCCGCGGAAGTTATAGAGCGAGAATGCCTGACCGCTGATGATGACCAGACGGCGGGCGCCGGAAGGTTCGCTCTGCGACGCTGCGCCGTCCGATGGATTGCTCGAAGCCTGTTGATGCAAATGGGAATCCCTCCTTCCGGCGTCAATGATGGCGCCGGGTTTGGTTGCTTCGGAACGATGGGCACCTCCATATTGCTCGCCCTCGGCTTCTCGGGCGGCATAGCCAGAGATGTTGTGCAGCCATCATTCGCCAAAGCGCTGCGCATGGTAGTGGATGGCCGCAGTGGAGACCAGACGATTGGAGAAGCCGCCAGCAGTCGTACCCATTGGGGCTGGTAGCTTAGCCTTGGACCGTTGTAGCTGTGATCTGCTCCATATTGATTGGTCTTCCCCAGTGATTGAAGAGCGGGACCGAATATGGCGGATGCTATCCAACAGGTGTAGGTGTCTGAACTGACGCTTCGTCGACATCAGAAGTTGTACATCGGCACGTGGAGCAAGCATCTTCGGGAGCTGAAGACTCTCCGGAAGGAGAACGAACAGCAGGGGAGATCAGTGTTTCACTTCAAGCTAGGCAAGCTGATTCTCCGCGAGGCCGCCATGGCAAATCTATGCGTGGCTATAGGCGTCGGATGGAGTTGCCCCTGTTTGGGCACACACTTGGCGTGAGTGTGGGCCGCGCAGGCCGCACGCTCGGCAAGTACCGGTCTACCCAGCGGAATCAACCTCGTGGCTGCCAGGAGGAGGTAGAGCTATTCGCGGATATCCTCGTGTCGGCGAAGCAGTACGACCCCTACGTCCATCGCCGGATCGAGATCCTATTGCGGACAGCAAGGCGTTCTTTGACCGATCGTCTTGTCGAGTGGATCCGGTGGCACGAAGGGGTGAAGATTCCTGCCAAGTAGCCGGGGCAGGAGCGGCCCCAGCTCGACGACGGCCCACGGACCAGATTGGATCTGGTGGATCCTTTTGGAGGGGCGCTACAACGACATTCCCACGCCCGATGTCCACTGCATTCGGCTGGCGTCGGAATTCTCCAGCTTCGGGGACCTCATGGACACATTTTGCGACGAGTGCCGCCGTCAGCAGATCACCGAGGCAGCCCGCACCCATGCCATGGACCACCACACCTATGCTCATCACGCGGAGACCGTCTCCGCGATCCTGACAGAGGGCAGGGCGGCTTGATCGCCGGGGTCCATCCATGTGCGGCATAGCCGGGTTTCTTGGGGCGTCCGGGGAAAGCCAGGCCCTGGAAGCGCTGGCGCGGCGCATGGCCGACAGTCTGGAACATCGCGGGCCTGATGACGGCGGTAGTTGGGCCGATGGCGAAGCCGGTATCGGTTTTGGCCATCGCCGCCTTGCCATCATCGATCTTTCGGCAGCCGGCCACCAGCCGATGGTCTCCGCCAACGGCCGCTATGTGTTGAGCTACAACGGCGAGATCTACAACGCCGCTGACCTACGCCCAGAGCTGGAAGCGGCGGGCATTTCCTTCCGTGGGGCATCGGACACCGAAGTTCTTGTCGAAGCTATCGCCCACCACGGGCTGCGGGCTACGCTTGATCGTGTCATCGGAATGTTCGCATTTGCACTTTGGGATCGCGATCTGCGCGAATTGACCCTGGTGCGCGATCGGCTTGGCATCAAGCCGCTGTATTGGGGGCAATTGGGGAAGTCGTTCGTATTCGCTTCGGAGATTTCCGCATTCAAACGCCACCCCGATTTCGCCGGCGAGATCGACCGCGAGGCGATTTGCAGCTTCATGCGTTTCAACTACGTGCCGGCGCCACAGAGCATCTATCGCGGCGTCTACAAGCTGCGCCCCGGCCATGTGCTGCGGGTTCGCCAGGGCGGCGCACCGCAAATTGAATCCTGGTGGTCGCTTGCAGCGGCGCGGGCGGCGGGAGTGTCGGCACCATTTGGCGGCAGCGAGGACGAAGCGGTGTCCGCATTGGAGGCGCTGCTCGGCGATGCGGTCGAGAAGCGCATGGTTGCCGATGTGCCGCTCGGTGTCTTCCTATCCGGCGGCGTGGATTCCTCAGCCGTAACGGCGTTGATGCAGGCGCGATCTCGTCGCCCAGTTCGCAGCTTTTCCATCGCTTTTGCTGAAAGCGGCTACAACGAAGCAGCTCACGCCCAGGCTGTGGCGGCTCATCTCGGCACCGAGCACACAGAGCTGTGCGTGACACCGGCCGACGCCCGTGCCGTTATCCCGCGCCTGCCGGCGATCTATGACGAGCCATTTGCCGACGCCTCGCAGATACCGACCTACCTTGTCTCGCGCATGGCGCGCGAACACGTCACCGTCGCCCTGTCCGGTGATGGAGGCGACGAGATTTTCGGCGGCTACAACCGCTACGTCCAGGTTCCCACCATTCTATCGCGCACTGCGCGGCTGCCCCGCTGGATGGCGCGGGGCGTCGCCGCAGCAATCCGCGCCGTACCACCCAACCGCTGGTCGCAAGTGCTTGGCCCGCTGCCCAGAGTCGGCGCGACCCCCATGTTCGGCGAAAAGCTGTACAAGATTGCCGACATTCTGGGACGGAGCCCGCAACACGCTTTCCGTGCCCTCGTCAGCCAGTGGCCAGACCCTGATTCACTGGTCCTCGGCGCGCGGGAGAACGCCGATCCCATTTGGCAAGAGGCGGCGGGCGATCTCTCCGGCTCTGCCGCGCACATGCAGTTCGTCGACACTTTGACCTATCTGCCTGACGACATCCTGGCCAAAGTCGACCGGGCCTCGATGGCAGTGTCGCTTGAAGCGCGCGTACCGCTGCTCGATCACCGGGTTGTGGAATTCGCTTGGTCGCTGCCGCAAGGCTTGAAGATTAGGGGGCGCCAGGGAAAGTGGATTCTGCGCGAGGTTCTCCACCGGCTCGTCCCGCGCGCTCTGCTTGAGCGACCGAAAATGGGATTTGCGGTGCCCATTGATGGTTGGCTGCGTGGACCGCTCCGCGAGTGGGCAGAAGATCTCCTGAGTGTCGAGCGACTGCAAGCTGACAGCGTGTTTGAGCCTTCATTGATCCGCAAACGCTGGGCAGAGCACCTCTCGGGACGCCGCAACTGGCAGTATTCGCTGTGGGGAGTGCTAATGTTTAATGCCTGGGCCGAGAAAGAAGCCTCGGACCTGAGAGGTAAATGAGCCATCAGAATCGTAGAGATCCAGAGTGTGCGCCTCGCAACAAGAAGAGTTGGTCGGCGGCGTCGGAACGGGCAAGATGGCCAGTACCTTAAATGCAGTATTTGAATGGGCAATATAGCGCAGGCGGTTGGCCCGATTGTCGATCTGTACCCATAGACTTAGCCTCCGCCGCCGGGTCAATTCCCCTGTCGATGTCCTGAAGTCCGGTACGTGGCCGGTCGCGGCATTCGTCAACGATGAGGTGGGGTAGCGACCAGGGGTCCACCGACGCCACTGACCATTGATTTCAGGGCAATAGGCATGGATCGCGCGGGCCGCACCGGCAGGGCGGCCACGGCGAAATCCACGTCGCATGGCAACCGCTAGGGTTTGCTCAGACGGCCAGTTTCTGCGTCGGCAGGGAGCCGTAGACCATCTCCATCATGCGCTCCAGCAAGGTCGGGTCGAGCTGGCCCGGCCCCATGCTCTTCATGATGTCGAAGGCCTTTTCCGGCGGCGTCGGCGGCTTGTAGGAGCGCCGCTCGGTGAGCGCGCAGAACACGTCGCACACCGCGGTCAGCCGGCCGATTTCGGAGATCTTCGCGCCCGCCAGCCCGTAGGGATAGCCGCTGCCGTCGATCTTCTCGTGGTGGTGGGCGGCCGCCCAGATCACGTGCTCGTCGTAGCCGCCGGACTCCTGGAGGATGCGCACCGCGCTGACGGGATGCTGGCGCATCACCGCGAACTCTTCGGCTGTCAGCTTGCCGGGCTTCCTCAGGATGCCCGACGGGATCTCCATCTTGCCGACATCGTGCATGATGCCGGCCTCGAACAGCAGGCGCTGGTCAGCCTTGGAGCGGACGCCGACATGGCGGCCGAGCAGCAGCACGTTCATCGCCACGTCGAGGCTGTGCACCAGGGTTTCCGCGTGGTGTTCGCGCAGCACCCGCATCATGTCGCACAGCAGGGCATCTTCGGTGCCTTCGACCACCGACTCGGCCAGGTTGTGCACCGCGGCGCGCGGGATGGGCTGCCCCGCTTCCACCAGGCCTTCGATGTTCTTCAGGACCTTGGAGGACTCCCGCCAGATCGTCATGGCCTTGGGGCCCAGCTCGGCCAGGGCCTGTTCGGCGCGCAGGCTGACCAGCACGCCGAAGGTGCGGATCTGCTGCTCGCTGGGGGCGTTGGTGTGGATCACCCCGTCCACCGCGGTCTGGCCCTTCACGAAGGTCAGCCAGGGCGAATTCCGCGGCCCGGCGGCGATCACCTTCGGCCGCTCCTTCCAGCGCGGGTCGATGCGTTCGCAGAACCGCCGCGCATCCATGTCGTTGGGCTGGTCGGTGAACACCACGGCCGCCGCCGACCTCAGGTCGGTATCGGCGAGCACTTCCTGGCGGCTGTAGGCAAGCGTCAAAGCATAGTTATTTTCAACGTAGGCGAGGAAATCGCTTAATTTGTGCGCCGAATCCGTAACAACGAATACGCGATTGCGGGGGTCCATTTGAAGATCAATTGATGTTGCCATGGCCATCGACTGAAGTTAGGCGGAGCGCCTGCCAAAGACTGGAACGATCTGAGAGGGCGTGCGTTGATTCAATTCGGCTGGGAACCGTTTTTTCATGCCGCCATGCATGATCTGATCTCAATATGAATGAGTCTGATTAATTTTCCGTAAGCTCTCGCTCAATCTGGGTGCACTCCGCCGCCGATCCGGGGCTTGCTCGGCGGCGTTTTCTCCATCCGTGCGCGCATGGCGATGGCCCGCCTGGAGACGGCCGCGCAACGCTCGCGCAACGGCCGACAGCGGCCGCGGCCCAGGCAAAACGCCGGCCTGCCGCCGCGCATCGGCTAGCCGCCACCTGCGGGGTTGACGTTGCGGCGCCGACGAACGCATCCTGCTAAGTATCTCGCTGGTTACTTAAGAACCATCCGACGGGAGGAGGAACCGAAATGCGCACCATGCTGCTCGCCGCCACCGCTCTGGCGCTCGCCAGCCCGGCCATGGCCCAGGACTATTCCTGGCAGCCCGACGAACCGATCAACATCATCGTGCCGTGGTCGGCCGGCGGGTCGACGGACAGCGTCACCCGCGTGCTGGCGGGCGAGCTGGAAGCCGCACTTGGCCAGACCGTGGTCATCGTCAACCAGCCCGGCGCTGCCGGCTCGGTGGGCACCACCAACGCCTGGGAAGCGCCGCATGACGGCCTCACCTGGGCGGCCGGGGCCGCGGTGGACCTGGGCAGCTACCAGGTGCTCGGCATGCTGGACGTGCCGGCGAGCGACTGGGCGCTCTACCTGCACATCGCCAATGTGGCGGTGGTTGGCGTCAACCCGGATGCCGGGTGGGACAGCTTCGACGATCTGCTGGCGGCCATGGAAGCGGCCCCGGGCGAAGTGACCGTGGCCACCGCCGGCGTCACCTCCGGCGGCCACAACGCCATGCAGGCGATCGCCATCGCCGCCGATGTGGAATACCGCCACGTCACCTATGACGGCGGCAACCCCGCCGTGCTGGCCACCGTGGCCGGGGAAACTCAGGTGACCACGCAGCTTGCCTCCGAGCAGGCGGAAATGATCCGCGCCGGCCGCATCATCCCGCTGGC
>JAGQRL010000416.1 GCA_020425485.1 Rhodospirillaceae bacterium | reverse complement strand
GACCTCACCACCTATGCCGCCACCGGGGCCGACCTGTCGCGCCGCGGCCATGCCGTGCTGGCGCTCGACATGCCGGGCCACGGCCGGTCGGACCACCCCGCCGACACGCCGGACGGGCTGGCCGCCGCCGTCGCCGATGCCCTCGCCCGCCTCGATCTCACCGAGGTCCGGCTGGTCGGCCAGTCCCTCGGTGCCGCCGTCGCCATCCTGGTCGCCCAGGCGGTGCCCGACCGGGTGGCAGCCCTCGACCTGCTCGCCCCCGCCGGGCTCGCCACCCAGGTGGACCAGGGCTTTGTCGACGGGCTGCTGGCCGCCGCCACGCCGCAGGCGCTGACCCGTGAGCTGGCCAAGCTGACCGCCCAGCCCCCCACCCTGTCCGCCGCTGCGGTGGAGGGCACGCTGGCCCGCCTGCAGGACCCGGCCGCCAACGCCCAGCTCCGCCGCCTGTCCCGCCACCTGGCACGGAACGGCGTGCAGCAGATCTGGGTGCAGCCCGCACTCGCCGGGCTCGCCCAGCCGGTGCGCCTGATCGCCGGGCTGGAAGATCGGGTGATCCCCTGGCAGCCGCTGGCGGAGGTGGCGGACGGTGCCGCCCTGCACCTGTTCCACGGGGCCGGACACATGGTTCACTGGGATCGGCCACAGGCCGTCCACCGTCTTCTGGAAGTGCCTCCCCAGGGGGGCTACAAGACGGCAAATCCAAAAAGACCGTTCGGGAGACACCACGGATGACACAGATCGCGGTACTCGGCCTCGGCATCATGGGCCTGGGCATGGCACGCAACCTCGTCGCCTCCGGCCACGAGGTGACGGTGTGGAACCGCACCCCACGCGAATTGCACGAGGACCTGACGGGCGCCAGCGTCGCCGCCACCATCGCCGAAGCGGTGGCCGACCAGGACCGGGTGCTCACCTGCCTCACCGGCCCCCAGGCGCAGCGCGACGTGCTGCTGGGCGACGATGGGGCGCTGGCCAACATGGCGGCCGGCAGCATCCTCGCCGATGCCACCACCACCGATCCGCACATGACGGCCGAGGTGGCCGCCGCCGCGGCCGCCGCCGGCGTCGCCTACCTCGACACCCCGGTATTCGGCAGCCGCAACGAGGCCTGGGAAGGCCGGCTGGACTGGGTGTGCGGCGGCCCCGCCAAGGCGTTCGAGGCGTTCAAGCCGCTGCTGGAGGACATGGCCGCCACCGTTCACTACATGGGCGAAAGCGGCACAGGCACCCACATGAAGCTGATCGGCAACCTGCTGGTGGCCGCCCAGATGGTATCGCTGGGCGAAGCCCTGGCGCTGGCCCGCAAGGTGGAGCTGGACCACGACGCGGTGATGGGCGTGCTCGACGTCACCGATTTCAGCTCCGGGCTGATCCGCGGGGTCGGCCGCGCCTCCTTCAAGGGCGATTTCTCGCCCAGCTTCTACCTGAAGCACATGCTGAAGGACGCCCGGCTGATCGGGGCATTCGCCACCGATCAGGGCGTCCCGCTGCCGATGAGCGGGCAGGTCCAGCAGCTCTATCAGGCGGCACTCAACGAAGGCTTGGGCGATCTCAATGCGTCCGGCCTTCACAAGCTGCTGTTCCGGTTGTCCGGCCTGGGGGCCTGATCGGCACAGACAGCAACACAACCACCAACCACAAACGAAAAGGGAGAGACCAAAATGACGAAACTGTTGGGAGGTACTGCCCTGGGTCTGCTGTCCGCCGCCGGCTTCGTGCTGGTGGCCGGCACCGCCTCTGCTCCGGCCCAGGCGCAGGAATACACCATTCCGACCGTCGTCAAGATCGACGGCATCCAGTGGTTCAACCGCATGCGCGAAGGCGTGGACCGCTATGCCGCGGACACCGGCAACAACTCCTACCAGGTGGGCCCGGCCCAGGCGGACGCCCAGCTTCAGGTGCAGATCATCGAAGACCTGATCGCCCAGGACGTGGACGCCATCACGGTCGTGCCCTTCTCGCCGGAAGCCCTGGAGCCGGTGCTGGCCCGCGCGCGTGAGAACGGCATCGTGGTGATCGCCCACGAGGCGTCGAACATCGAAAACGCCGACTGGGACATCGAAGCGTTCCAGAACGTCGCCTACGGCGCCCACATCATGGATCAGCTCGCCGCCTGCATGGGCGAAGAGGGCGAATACGCCGTGTTCGTCGGCGGCCTGACCTCGCGCACCCACAACGAGTGGATCGACGGCGCCATCGCCCGCCAGGAAGAAGCCTATCCCAACATGACGCTGGTGGGTGACCGCAACGAAACCTACGACGACCAGCAGCGCGCCTATGCCCGCGCCCAGGAGCTGCTGCGCAACTTCCCCAACCTGCGGGGCTTCCAGGGCAGTGCGTCGACCGACGTGGCCGGCATCGGCCTGGCGTTGGAAGAGCGCGGCATGGAAGACGACACCTGCGTGATGGGCACCAGCCTGCCCTCGATCTCCGGCCAGTATCTGGAGACCGGTGCGGTGGACGGCATCTTCTTCTGGGATCCCGCGGATGCCGGCTACGTGATGCAGGAACTGGCCACCATGGTGCTGAACGGCGACGAGATCGCCGAAGGCATGGATCTGGGCGTTCCCGGCTACAACAGCGTGACCATCGACGGCCACGTGATCTACGGCCAGGCCTGGGTCGACGTGACTGCGGAGAACATGGCCGACTATCCGTTCTAAGTCTCCGGCTGCCTGACTGAGCGGCTGGCCCGGCCGGCGGCGCACTCCCCTCTGCGCCGCCGCGCCCGGGCCGGCCGTCCCGGTCCGCGAGAGCGTGGCGCGATGACCAGCCCTCCCCTCCTCGACCTCACCGGTCTGTCGAAATCCTTCGCCGGCGTGCGGGCGCTGAACGATGTCGGCTTTGCCATCGCCAAGGGCGAGGTGGTGTGCCTGGCCGGCGAGAACGGCAGCGGCAAGTCCACGCTGATCAAGATCGTCGCCGGCGCCCAGCCGGCCGATGCCGGCACCATCGCCATCGATGGCCAGGTGCAGCGCCGCTGGTCGCCCATGGATGCGGTGCGCGCCGGCATCCAGGTGATCTTCCAGGACTTCGCGCTGTTCCCCAACCTGTCGGTGGCGGAGAACATCGCGCTTAACCAGGAGCTGTCCGCCGGCCACAAGTTCATCAACTGGAAGGCCGTGCGCGCGGTCGCCCGCCGCGGGCTCGACCGCGTCGGCGTGGACATCCCGCTCGACCAGACCGCCGAAACCCTGCCGGTGGCCGACAAGCAGCTTGTCGCCATCGCCCGCGCGCTCCTGTCGGACGCCCGCCTGATCATCATGGACGAGCCGACCACGGCCTTGACCGAGCGCGAGGTGCGCCACCTGCTGGACATCATCCGGCGGCTGCGCGACGACGGCGTGTCGGTGCTCTTCGTTTCCCACAAGCTGAACGAGATCTTCGACGTCTGCGACAAGATCGTGGTGCTGCGCAACGGCCGCCGTGTGGCCGCCGGCACCGCCGCGGAGTTCGACATCTCCTCCCTCACCCGCCACATGACCGGGCGCGACATCGCTGCGGCCAACCATCGCCGGGCGGCCACCGCCGATGCGCGCGAGCTGCTGCGCGTGGACGGGCTGACCAAGCAGGGCGCGTTCGCCGACATCGCCTTTTCCCTGAAGGCGGGCGAAGTACTGGGCATCACCGGCCTGCTCGGCTCCGGCCGCACCCAGCTTGCCAAGGCGCTGTTCGGCCTGACCCCGGTGGACGGCGGCCACATCGATGTGGACGGCCAGCCCGCCGCCATCTCCTCCCCCCAGGACGCCATTGCCCACGGCATCGGCTATGTGCCGGAAGACCGGCTGAC
>JAGQRL010000415.1 GCA_020425485.1 Rhodospirillaceae bacterium | reverse complement strand
CTTCGTCTACGACGCCACGCTCTACCCGGGGGTGCCGGAAATCGACCCGCGGCAGCCGGAAACCGCGGCCTACAACACCGGCGTCAGCGCCTTCGCCATCAACTTCAACATCATCAACGTCCACTGGTCGCGCGCCGGCGGCACCCTGGCGGCGCAAGCCACCACCAACACCGACACGCGCCGGGTGGCAGCCTCCACCATCCGATTCGGCCCGGTGCCCCCCGGCCTGCCGTGGTCCCACTTCTTCACCGCCGCCGACGATGCGGCCGGCGAAGCCTGGCAGCTCGCCCCCGCCCTGCCGCCGGAAGGCGAGGACTGGCTGCCGGTGCGCCAGCCCGCACCGCTGACCGCCGCGGTGTTCGCGGCACTGGCCCGCGAGGAGGGGCTCACCCTGGCCGCCCCCGAATCGGGCGTCACCCCGGCCGGGGCGGTGGTGCTGGCCACCCACCAGAGCCGGCCGCTGACGGAAATCGTGCGCGGCGTGCTGCGCTATTCCAACAACCTGTCGGCGGAGATGGTGGGGCTGGCGGCCATGCGGGCGCTGGCCGGCCAGCCGGTGGAAATCGCCCAGTCGGGCCAGCTCATGGGCTTCTGGCTGTCGGAACGCTTCCCCGGTATCGACTGGCAGGGCTTCCAGATGGACAACCATTCCGGCCTGTCCACCGCCTCGCGGGTGACCAGCCGGCAGGTTGCCGATCTGCTGGCGGCCACCAACGGCCAGCGCTTCGGCGACGGCGAATATGTCGACCTGCTGCGCATGGTGCCCTGGGTGGGCGAACTGAACGAGGAGCGGCGGGCGGACGGCCTGCCGCCGGTGTCGATCCGTGCCAAGTCCGGCACCATGAACTACGCCGTCGGCCTCGCCGGAATGCTGGAGCCGGGGGATGGGCGGCGCTTCGCCTTCGCCATCTTCGTCAACGACCAGGGCGCCCGCGCCGCCCTGGATGCCGCGGTGGACGATGCGGCGCGCGAGGTGAACGGCCAGACCCGCGCCTGGCTCAACCAGGCCCGCCTGCTGGAACGCGACCTGCTGACCCACTGGGCACTGGCGCTCTAGGTGTAGGTAAGTCCGGTTCCGGCCGGTTCGCCTGCGGGCGGCGCCCGCGGCGGCCTCAGTAGTCGCGGTCGACGCAGAAATCGACCACGTCGTGCAGCACCGCGCGCATCGGCCCGTCGTCGAAGCGCTCCAGGCAGGCCTGGGCGGCCGCCGCGTAGCCGCGGGCCATCGTCACGGTGCGGTCGAGGGCGGCGTGGCGGCGCAGCAGGGCGATGGCGTGGTCCAGGTCGCCGTCGGCGATCTCCTGGTCCTCCATCGTGCGCCGCCAGAAGGCGCGCTCGTCCTCGTTGCCCGCCTCCACGGCCAGCACCACCGGCAGCGTCATCTTGCCGTCGCGGAAATCGTCGCCGACGGATTTGCCGAGGCGCGCCTGCAGGGCCGAGTAGTCCAGCACGTCGTCGACAAGCTGGAAGGCCACGCCCAGGTTCATGCCGAACTCGCGCAGCGCCTGCGTGTCGGCTTCCGGCCGCCCGGAAACGAGGCCGCCCACCTCGCAGGCGGCGGCGAACAGCTCGGCCGTCTTGGCACGGATCACCGCCAGGTAGGTCTCTTCGGTGGTCTCGGTGTCGTGGGCGGCGGAAAGCTGCAGCACCTCGCCCTCGGCGATCACCGCCGCAGCGCTCGACAGGGTGTCGAGCACCGCCAGCGAGCCATCCTCCACCATCAGCCGGAAGGCGCGGGCGAACAGGAAGTCGCCCACCAAGACGGAGGACTTGTTGCCGAAGATGTCGTTGGCCGAAGCCTGGCCGCGGCGCATGGCGCTTTCGTCCACCACGTCGTCGTGCAGCAGCGTGGCGGTGTGGATGAACTCCACCGCCGTGGCCAGCGGCACCTGGCGGCTGCCGGCATAGCCCGCCAGCCGCGCGCTCGCCAGCGTCAGCAGCGGCCGCAGGCGCTTGCCGCCGGACGCCACGATGTAGCCGGCGAGCTGCGGGATCACCGCCACCGGGCTGTCCATCCGCTCGACGATGGTTTGGTTCACCCGCGCCAGATCGTCCGCCAGCAGCGCCGACAGCCGGTCGAGCGCCGAGGGCGTGGCGGAGCCGGTTTCGGGTGTCCCGCCGGGCGCGGGGGCAGCAACGGTCACAACGGTGTCTCCCGTGTCAGGTCCGAACCTGGTCGGCCGGCAAGGTAAATCGACCCCCCGTCGCGTCAACCCATCCGCGCCGCTTGGCCGCCGCGGCCCGCCGCTCCGCCATCTACCGGCGCGCCAGGGCGATCCACAACCCGCCGCCGATCAGGCAGGTGCCGCCGATGCGTTCGACGATCCGCACATTGCGCTTTGCCATCAGCAGGCCGGTGCGCCCGGCCGCCAGGCCATAGGCACTGTCCAGCACCGCTGCCAACGCGGTGAAGGTGAGCCCGAGCAGCAGGATCTGCGGCCACGCCGTATAGGCGGGATTGACGAATTGCGGGATCAGCGCGCCGAAGAACAGCAGGGCCTTGGGGTTCGACCAGATCACCACGAAGCCCTGCACGAAGAACTTCCAGGCCGAGCCGTTGCCGGCGGCCGCCCGGCCTTCGGCCAGTTCGCCCCGTGCCCGCCACAGGCGGATGCCGAGATAGATCAGATAGGCCGCCCCGAGCAGCCGCACCCAATCGAACACCTGGCCCATGGTTTCCACCACCGCGGTGAAGCCGGCGGCCAGCACCGCGATCATGCTGAAATTGCCAAGCTGGGTGCCGGCGACGTTCATCAGCCCGGCACGGGTGCCGTAGCGCAGCGAATTGGCGATGATGACCGTGACCGTCGGCCCCGGCACCGCCACCACGACCACGCAGGCCGCGATGTAGATCAGGTAGTTGGTAAGGTCGATCACGATGGTGCTCCCGCAGGTCGCCCGCGCCGCTTCGTTAAATTGGCGCCGGGCGGCCCATCAAACCCATGTCGGCAGGAAGTTGTCACCTGGGAATCCGCCTGTGCTAGACCATTTCAGGTATTGCTGATGCGCCGGACCGCGCGATCGGCCGGCCGCCCTCCACACCAGTGGCTTTCGGATCATCGGGATACCTTATGAAAGAGGTGATGCGCAGCAACGACCCGGTGCGCCTGTCCTGGGCCAAGGCGGTGCTGGCGGGCGAAGGCATCGAGGCGATCGAGTTCGACCGCCACGCCTCGGTGCTCGACGGCAGTATCCTGGCGATCCAGCGCCGGCTGATGGTGGCCGACGACGATTTCGCCACCGCCCAGGCCGTGCTGCTGGAGGCCGAAGCCGAGCTGGGGCCGGCGGACGCGCCGGAGGAGACCCCATGACAGCCGGCCCCATCGCCGATGCGGTGACCGAGGACCGGCTGCTCGACGGCCGGGTGACCCTGCGCCAGCCCGCCGCCGGCTACCGTGCCGCCATCGATCCCGTCTTGCTGGCCGCAGCAGCACCGGCCGCCGCGGGCGACAGCGTGGCCGATCTCGGCTGCGGCGCCGGGGCGGCCTTCCTCTGCCTGGCAGCGCGGGTGGACGCCATCCACACCGTCGGGCTCGATGCCGCCGCCGAAGCGGTGGCGCTGGCCCGCGCCAACATCCAGCTCAACGGGCTGTCGGCGCGCGCCGCCGTGGCCCTGGCCGACATCGCCGATCCGCCGGACTGGGTGGTGCCCAGCAGCTACGACCAGGTGGTGTGCAACCCGCCCTTTCTGGAGCGCGGGCGCGTCACCGTGTCGGCCGATCCCGGCCGCCGGCAAAGCGACGTGGAGGGCAGCGCCGACCTGGAAGCCTGGATCGCCGCCGCCCACCGGTTGCTGCGGCCCAAGGGCTGGCTTTCCCTGATCCACCGGGCCGACCGGGTGGACGCGGTGTGTGCGCGCCTGGCCGGCCGCTTCGGCGGGGTGGAGATCGTGCCGATCTGGCCGAAGCCGGGGGCGGCTGCCCGCCGGGTGATCGTGCGCGCCCGCAAGGGCGTGCGGTCGCCCGCCCGGCTCAGCCCCGGCCTGGTGCTGCACCGGCCGGACGGCAGCTTCAGCGATGCCGCCACCGCCATCCTGCGCGGCGCTGCCGCACTCGACGACGCCCTTGCCGCCGCCCAGGACTGACCCGATGCCGAGGACACCCCCATGGCCATGGCCGGCCTGATCTCCCGCCTCCGCCACCCCTTCGGCCCGCCCGACCCGGTGGTGCCGGTGCTGCGCCTCACCGGCGTGATTTCCGCCGGCCGCGGGATGTCGGCCGGGCTGTCCCTGCAAAGCCTGGCCGAGCAGATCGACAAGGCGTTTGCCATCAAGGCGGCCCCGGCGGTGGCGCTGGCCATCAACTCGCCGGGCGGATCGCCGGTGCAGTCCGCCCTGATCGCCAAGCGCATCCGCGACCTGGCTGCCGAGAAGCAGAAGCCGGTGCTGGCCTTCGTGGAGGATGTGGCGGCGTCCGGCGGCTATTGGCTGGCCTGCGCAGGCGATGAGATCTTTGCCGATGCCAGTTCCATCGTCGGCTCCATCGGCGTGATTTCCGCCGGTTTCGGCTTGCACGAGGCGATCGCGCGCATCGGCGTGGAACGCCGCGTCCACACCGCCGGCACCCGCAAGTCGATGCTCGATCCCTTCGCCCCGGAACGCGCCGACGACGTGGCCCGGCTGCAAGCGCTGCAGGCGGAGGTGCACGAGAGCTTCAAGGCGCAGGTGCGCGCCCGCCGTGGGGCGGCGCTGGAGAAGGCCGGCGGGACCGACCTGTTCACCGGCGAGTTCTGGACCGGGGCTGCCGCCCTCGACCTCGGCCTGGTGGACGGGCTGGGCGACCTGCGCAGCGTGGTGCGCGCCCGCTTCGGCGACAAGGTGCGGCTGCGCCCCATCGCCCAGCGCCAGGGCCTGCTGCGCCGCCTCCGCCCCGGCCTCGCCGGCGGCCATGCGCCGGCCGAAATGGTGGACGGCGTGGTGACGGCGCTGGAGGAGCGGCTGCTGTGGCAGCGCTTCGGACTTTAAGGTCTATTCGCCTTCGGCGCAGTCGGTCCCAGCAGTCGGGCCGGGGGCTTCCCGGCCCAACCCCGCCACCCGGCCACCCACGGCAGTATCCTGAATTGGGCGGCCGGGCGGGGGAGAGGGCTGGCCCCGCAATAAACCAAGGCTCGTTTGAACCATAGGACGGCAAGGGAAGGCGACAGGGCCATGTTCGGAGCGCGCGAACTGCTGGTGCTGCTGGTGGTGATCGCCGCGGTGTGGGCCGTCAGCCGCTGGTCCGACCGGCTGCGCAACGTCCACCGGGACCGCCGCCCGCCGCTCGACCGCAGCACCGTCGACCTGGAGGAATGCCCCGTCTGCCACACCTATGTGCTGCGCGATGCTCCGCGTTGCCGGCGCCGCAACTGCCCGCGGCGGGGCTGAAGCTTCGGGATCGATCTGATAGACTGGGTGGACAGCCGGGCCGCAACCCCGGCCAGACCCACCGATCAAAGGCGATCCCGCCATGTCCAGTCTCAGCCGCCGCGCCGCGCTCGTCGGCCTCGGCGCCGCAATCATCGTCCGTCCCACCCCGGCCCCGGCCACCGAGCCGCGCCAACTCCGCCTCTACCAGGTGAGCACGGGGGAGAGCTTCCGCGACTACTACCACAACGGCGAAGGCTACATCGAACGCGCCTGGCAGCGCCTCAACTGGTTCCTGCGCGACCACCACGAGGATGTGGCCACCAACATGGACCCCGGCGTGTTCGACCTGCTGTGGAACCTGCAGAACCGCTTCCTGGCGGTGCACCATCGCGAGGTGACCATCAACATCAACTCCGCCTACCGCACCGAACGCACAAATACCCAATTGCTGTCGGAGGGTGCGGCGCTGAACAGCTTCCACAAGTTCGGCCGTGCGGTGGACATCACCGTGCAGGGGCTGGGGATCTACTTCCTCGCCGACCGGGTGCGCGAGATCGGCGCCGGCGGCGTGGGCATCTACTGGCGCAGCCGCTTCGCCCATATCGACACCGGGCCGGCGCGCTCCTGGTTCCAACGCATGTAGCAGGCTGCCGTGGGGCCCCCGGCGGGGGTTTCCGCCAGCCGGAAACCGGACATCCAACAGAGGAGGATCCCGCAGTAATGACGGAGCTTGCCGACAAGACCCTGGTCGACCGCTTGACCGAAGACCTGAAACCCGCCGTGGCGCGGCTGGAAGAGCTGCGCCAGGCGACCGTCGCCAAGGCCGTGCTGCGCCTCGGCATCGTCGCCGCCGCCGCGATGGTGGGCGGGCTGCTGGCCTGGGGGGGCTTCGGCAATACCGGCGTCGGCATCCTCATCTTCATCGTCGGCGCCGTGGTGGTGTGGCAGTGGGGCAAGCGCCTCTACCGCGACTTCAAGGACGAAGCGGCCGACCTGCTGATGCCCGCCGCCTGTGCGGCCTTCGGCGATCTCAGCTACACGCGCCAACCCGGCGGCTTCGAGCCCATCGAGCGGATGCAGCAGATCGGCGTGGTGGAAACCCACCACCGCACCCAATTCCGCGACCTGCTGGTGGGCAGCCACCGCGCCACCGGGTTCCGCGTCGTCCAGGCGGTGCTGACGAGCCGCCGCCGCCGCGACGACGTGACGGGGCATGTGGGCGACACCATCCGCAACAATTTCGGCGAGCAGATCCTGCGCACGATCTCGCGCAGCACCGGCAACTACCGCCTGCGCTCCACCAGCGGGCCGGCGCGCACCGTGTTCAACGGGCTGCTGTTCGCCATCGACGTGCCGGCCACCATCGCCGGGCCGATCCTGATTGCGCGGGACCGCGGCGGCATCGGCAACACCTTCAGCGGCTTCATGCAGAAGATATCCGCCATGCAGCGGGTGAACTTCGAGGACCGCGACTTCGAAAAGCGCTTTGAGGTCTACGCCCGCGATGGCGATGCGGCGCGCGACGTGCTTGGGCCAAAGATGCGGCAGACCTTCTGCGCGCTGGACGAGATGTTCTCCCGCAAGGGGGTGCAGGCCGCCTTCGACGAGCACAAGTTCTTCCTGGCGGCGAAGACCAAGCGGGGCCTGACCGACCCTATCACCGTGTTCAAGGCGATGGACGCGCCGCGCGATGTGGCGGCCACCCTGGCCGACCGGCTGACCCTGGTGCACCGGGTGATCGACCATCTGCATGGCCACGACAGCGTGAGCGGCGGCCGCCCGGGCGCACCATGAACGGCCCCATCGATCACGCGGCGGTGGAGCGCCTGGCCGACGAGCTGCAGCCGACGCTGGACGGCATCGAAACCGCCCGCCAGGGCTATCGGTCTGCGGCCATCCAGCGCTTCGCCCTGTCGATCGGCGGCGGCATCGCCATCGCCGTGGTCGGGCTCCTGGTGCTGGCGAGCCCGATCTTCCTCTTCCTCGGCCTGGTGGCGGCCATTTTCGGCTGCTCCGTCTGGGCCACCAAGCCCCGCCGGGAGTTCAAGGACGAAGCGGCCGCCGCCATCATCCCGGCGGTGTGCGAGGCGGTCGGCGGCCTCGACTACGCGCGCGATCCCAGCGGGTTCGAGGGCATCGGCCGTTTCACCGAAATCGGCGTGATCGGCTCCCACAACCGCTCCACCTACAGCGATCTCCTGTCAGGCAGCCACCGCGACACCGAGTTCCGCATGGTCCACGCGCTGCTCAGGCGGCGCAAAAGCACGACCACCGGGGTCGGCAGCAGCAGGCGCCGCGGCAGCAGCACCCACACAGTTTTCAAGGGCTACCTGTTTTCCATCTCCGTGCCGAAGGAGATCCCCGGTCCCATCCTGATCGCCCGCGACCATGGCGGCATCGGCAATGCGCTCGGCGGCTTCTTCCGCAAATTCGACGGCATGCGGCGAGTGAGTTTCGAGGACCCGGAGTTCGAACGGCGCTTCGAGGTCTATGCCCCGGCGCCGCAAACCGCCCAGCAGGTGATCGGTGCGGGCCTGCGCCAAACCTTCTGCCTGATCGACGACCTGTTCAGCGGGGGCGGCCTGCAAGCTGCCTTCGACGGCAATGTGTTCCTGATGGCCGTGCGCTCCGACGAGAGCCTGACCGACGCCTTCACCTTCCTCAGCCCCTTGCAGAATTCGCGCGCGGTGGTGACGCATCTGGTGGAACAGCTCACCCTGCCCCGCCGGGTGATCGACTATCTGCACGGCGAACGCCCCGCCGATCAGGCCGGGAGTGCCGCATGAGCGGGCTGGCCGACGACGACCTGGTGGGCCGGCTGACCGCCGAACTGCACCCGGCCTTTGCCGAGATCGAGGCGGCCCGGCAGGCTGCCCGCGCCGGCGTGCGGCGGTGCTACGCCCTGATGTGGGGCGGCGCCCTCGTCCTCTGTGCCGCGGCGTGGCTCTACTACCAGGCAGCCGAGGTGCTGGTCCTGGCGGTCATCCTGCTGGCGGTGATCGCCCCCTTCCTCGCCAGCGTCCTGGCGGCCGGCCCGCGCCAGACCTACAAGGACACCGCGGCCAACGCGCTCGTCCCGGCGATCTGCGATCGGCTGGGCGGGCTCAGCTATGCCCGCTCCCCCGGCGGCTTTGACGGCATCGCGCGGTTCACCGATCTCGGCGTCGTCGGCGGCTTCCAGCAGAAATATTCCACCGTCAGCGATCAGATCGCCGGCAGCCATCGCCACACCGGGTTTCGCCTGGCCGAAGCGGAGCTGCGCCGGCGCACCCGGATCAACAACACCTTCGCCGGCGGCCCCGGCAGGAACACCGGCACCACCGCCGTGTTCGCCGGCCTGCTGTTCGTCATCGACGTGCCGCGGGAGATTGCCGGGCGCATCCTCATCGCCCGCGACCAGGGTGCCGTCGGCAACGCGCTGTCCGGCGTCTTCAAGCAGTTCGGCGGGCGCGAGCGTGTGCGCTTCGACGACCCCGAATTCGAACAGCGCTTCCAGGTCTATGCCAGCGGGCAGGAGCCGGCCCGGGCGGTGCTGGGGGAGGGCTTGCGCCGCACCTTCTGCGCCATCGACGACATGTTCCGCCGGCGCGGCCTGCAGGCGGCCTTCGACGGGCGCGACTTCCTGCTGGCGGTGAAGACCCCGAACCGGCTGGCAGATGCCTTTGCCGTCTTCAAACCCATCGAAAACCCGTCGAAGATTGTCGCCAAGGTGGTAAACCGGCTGACCCTGGCGCACCGGGTGATCGACCATCTGCACGGCGAGCCTCCCGCCGCCGCGCATGTCTTGAGTGCACCTGCGAACGGTTGATCGGCCAAGGACCCGCCCCTATGGTTGCACCGCCTTCAGACCTGACCTCATTCCCCATGCATCACGTCGCTCCTCCGCCCACCTGCTTCCAGGATGTCATCCTCCGCCTTCAGACATTCTGGGCCGAGCATGGCTGCGTCATTCTCCAGCCGTTCGACATGGAAGTCGGCGCCGGTACCTTCCACCCGGCGACGACGCTGCGGTCCCTCGGCCCCGAGCGCCACTGGAACTGCGCATACGTACAGCCTTCGCGCCGGCCGACGGATGGCCGGTACGGCGAAAACCCCAATCGGCTCCAGCACTACTATCAGTATCAAGTGCTGCTGAAGCCGAGCCCGGCGGAAAGCCAGGAGCTGTACCTGCGCAGCCTGTACGCGCTGGGCATCGATCCCCACCTGCACGACATCCGCTTCGTCGAG
>JAGQRL010000414.1 GCA_020425485.1 Rhodospirillaceae bacterium | reverse complement strand
TGGGCGCCGGGGCCGATGCCGGCATAGTCCCGATAGCCCCAATAGGCGAGGTTGTGGCGGCATTCCGCCCCCGGCCGGGCGTGGTTGGAAATCTCGTAGGCGGGCAGCCCGGCGGCCTCCAGCACCTCCTGGGTCGCCTCGTAGAGGCCGGCCTGGGTGTCCTCGTCCGGCAGGTCCAGCTCGCCCCGCCGCGCCCGGCCTTCGAACGCCGTGCCCGGTTCGATGGTGAGCTGGTAGACCGACAGGTGGTCGCCGGCCAGCGCCAGGGCGTCGGCCAGCTCCGCCCGCCAGCCCGCCTCCGTCTGCCCCGGCCGGGCATAGATCAGATCGAAGCTGAAGCGGCCGAACAGGCGTGCCGCCAGAGCCACCGCCGTGCGCGCTTCGGCCACGCTGTGCTGGCGGCCGAGGGCGGCCAGGTCGGCATCGTTGAGCGCCTGCACCCCCAGCGATACGCGGTTGACCCCGGCGGCCCGGAAGCCCTGGAACGCCGCCGCTTCCACGCTGGTGGGGTTGGCTTCCAGGGTGATCTCGCAGCCCGGCGCCAGGTCGAACGCATCGCCGGCCCGCGCGATCACCGCCGCCGCGGTTTCCGGCGCCATCAGCGTCGGCGTGCCGCCGCCGAAGAAGATCGAGGTGACGCGGCGCCGCCCCACCGCCTGCGCCACATGCTCCAGCTCGGCCAGCAAGGCCGCCCGCCAGCGCGCCTGGTCGACGGCTTCGCGGACATGGCTGTTGAAGTCGCAATAGGGGCACTTGGACTTGCAGAAGGGCCAATGGACGTAGAGTGCCAGTTCGGCCGGGGTGGGATCAGCTTGGGCCTCGCCTCGCACCGCGGGGTGGACCTGGGCGGTCACACCGGCGCCTCGAAGCAGGCCGCCACCAGCTTGGCGAAGGCGCGCGCCCGGTGGCTGATGGCGTGCTTGGCCGCCGGCTCCATCTCCCCGAAGGTGAGATCGTGGCCATCGGGCAGGAACATGGGGTCGTAGCCGAAGCCGTTGGCACCGCGGATGGGCCACACCAGGGTGCCGTCCACCCGGCCTTCGAACAGGGCGGTTTCACCGTCCGGCCAGGCCAGGCAGAGCGAGCAGACGAACCACGCCCGCCGGTCGGCCGATCCGGCCAGTGCCTCTTCCAGCCGTTCCATGGCGCGGCCGAAATCGCGCCGGCCCGAGGCGTCCTCGGCCCAGCGGGCGGAGTGCACGCCGGGCCGCCCATCGAGTGCGGCCACCGCCAGCCCGCTGTCGTCCGCCAGTGCCGGATGGCCGGACCGCTCGGCCACGTAGCGTGCCTTCAGCGCAGCGTTGGCGGCGAAGGTCTCGCCCGTCTCCTCCGGGTCGTCGAGGCCGAACTCTCCGGCCGAGGGGAAGTGGCCGGCATAGGGTCCCAGCAGGTCCGCGATCTCGCGCACCTTGCCGGCGTTGTGGCTGGCGATCACCAGGGTGTCGCCACGGAATCGACGATATGACGTCATGCAATGCGTCTCTATACTACTTGCAGGGGTGCGGGGAGCGGCAACCGGTGCACCGGTGCCGCCCCACGAACAGCGGAGATATGGGATGGGCATGCCGCCGCGGGGAGTAAACCCCACCGAAAAGCCGGTGGAAGAACGTTTGCGCGAACTGGAAGACCAGGTCCAGGCGCTGCGCTCCACCGACCTCTCGCCCGATGCGATCCTCGGCCGCGCCTGGCCGGAGCTGCGCTTCTGGCAGGGGCTGAAATACGAGATCGACAATTCGAGGTAGCCGATGGGCGGTAGGGGCGGCGCGCACGCCCGGCGGTCGGCGGCTTTGGTCCGCCGGATGAAGGCGCCGGCCGGGGCGCTGCTGGCCTTGCTGTCGGTCGCCGCAACCCCCGTTGCGGCCCAGACGGTGGAAGCGCCGGTGGAAGCGCCGGCCGACGCGCCGGACGACGCGGCGGTGGGCACACCGGTGGACGGGCTGTCGTTCGGCGGTGCCACCGATCTGCAACCGCAGTTGGAGCCCGATCTTTCCATTTCCGGTGCCGCCACCATCACCGCCACCGGAGCGGTGCCCGCCATTGCGTCGGAGGGTGGGGTAACCCTGACGCCCGATGGCCCCGTGGCTCCCGAAGGCTCCCCGGCTCCCGAAGGCCCCCTGGTGTCCAACGGTCCGCCGGCCGGCACGGCCACCGGTGTCGGTGCCACGCCCCACTACGATCCCGCCGCCACCGTCGATGCCCACGGCATCTGCGCCCACGCCATCGATCAGGCGGCCAGCCGCCACGGCGTGCCGCTGGACCTGATGCTGGCCATCGGCCGGGTGGAAAGCGGGCTCAGCCCCTGGGTGATCAACGCCGCCGGCCAGGGCATCCGCTTCGCCAGCCTGGGCGAGGCGGTGGCGGGGGTGGAAGCGCTGCGCGCCCAGGGCGTGCAGTCCATCGATGTCGGCTGCATGCAGGTGAACCTGCGCTGGCACCCCGATGCCTTCGCCTCGCTGGCCGAAGCCTTCGTGCCGGAAACCAATGCCGACTATGCCGCCCGCTACCTGCGCCGGCTGTTCGCCGACACCGGCTCGTGGGATGGCGCCATGGCCCGCTACCATTCCGCCGATCCCATCCGCCAGGCCCGCTATGCCTGCGCCGTACGGGCCGAACGTGCCCGCCTGCTGGGCAACCCGGTGGAGCCCTGCGGGGTGCCGGGACCGGCCATCGAGACCGCCGCCAGCACCTTTGCCAGCGGGGCTGCGGTGATTTCCGCCCGCTCGATGGTGGATGGCGCCGTGGTGCTGGTGGGCCGGACGGGCAGCGGCGGCACCGACAGCCGGGTGATTTCCGGCGGCTCCAACGACGACCGGGTGGTCAGCGGCAACCGCTAGGGATTTCCGGCCTTGGCGGACGCGGTTCCAGCCCGCTCCCCGGCCCGGCGACCCAATCGTTCACAATGGTTTGGGTGGCCGGGCGGGGGAGCGGGCCGGCGCAGACTGAACAAAAAACACCCTCAAAAATCCTCCCCCACCGGCGGCACCTCGTCGGCCGTGCGGCGCAGTTCGGCGCGCAGTTCGCGCAGCATCGCCGACACCTCCGTGGGCTGCACCACCGCGCCGCGGATCAGCCCGTCGAAATGCTCCGTCAGCGCCCGCACATGCTCCATGGACGGGAACACGAAATACATCTGCCCGACATAGAGGGCCGCACGGTTGGGCCCGAAGATGGTGAAGGGCGAGGAGAAGCGCTGCAGCCCATCGAACAGGAACCAGCGGAAGGTGGGGTACAGCTCCTCCACCCGTTCGATCATCACGTCGAGCTGCTCTTCGCGCACGTCGCGGGGCAGCTTGCGCCAGATGCCGTGGCCGAGCGCGAAGGTTTCCACCGACTGGATGGAGGTGCACGCCTCCATGTCGGTTTCCGGCCGCCGCTGGAAGGCAAGCTGGGTGATCGCCGTTTCGATCCGCTGCTCCGGCCGCTGGGCGGAAAAATGCGCCAGCTCGTAACGGATCACCGCCTCGGTCTTCAGGATGTCCGGCAGGGTCGAGGGCACATAGCGGATCTTGTAGCCGCGCGCCTCGCGGTGCCAGGTGAGCAGCCGCTCGTCCACCGGCGACAGGGCATCGCGCTCGATGCTCATGCGCTCGCGCATGATGTCCGCACCGATCTGCCCGTCCTCATGGGTCAGGCCCAAGAGCCAGTCCAGCCCGACGCGGCGGGCGGACGCGATGGCCACCAGGCTTTCCACCCGCGGCAGCCGGTCGTTGTCCGGCGACAGGAGCTGGGAGAGCGTCGACCGGTCGATGCCGACGGAGCGGGCGAAGGCGCTGCGGTTGAGCCCGCTGTCGGCGATCACCCGGGTGAGCCGGCTGCGGAAGGTGTCGAGAAAGTCGCGGCGGTCGAGCGGCCGCGGCTCCTGTTGCTCTTGGTCACGCATTGTTGTGTATTATCACCATATGAAACGGCTTGTTCACATACGCTCCACACTGTGCGCATTTGCTGAATGGCGCAACAAGCGGCCCGGGTGTCACATAGGGCAAGACGCCGCATGCACCGGCCGGCCTGGCCATTCCTCGCTGCGGCGCTCCCCGCCTGACCAGCTCGACTGGCCACAGCAAAGGAGGACGCATGCGCCGACCGTGGGCACGGGAATGGCCGACCTGGCTGGTGGTGATCGCCGTCTATGGCGGCTTTTTCGCAATCACCTGGTTCCATGCCGCGATCCCGTGGTTCGTCGCCGTTCCCATAGGCGCGATGCTGCTGGCCTGGCATTCCAGCCTGCAGCACGAAATCATCCACGGTCATCCCACCGGGCGGCGGCGGTTCGATACCGCACTTGGCGCGATCCCGCTTTCCATTTGGCTGCCCTATGTGCTGTATCGGTCGTCGCACCTTCGCCACCACCGCAATCAGCATCTCACGTGCCCGATCGAAGATCCGGAGAGCTACTACGTCACGGCGGAAACGTGGAACCGGCTGTCGCCGGCGGCCCACGGCGTGCTGATCGCCCACCGCACCCTGCTCGGCCGGCTCGTGCTGGGGCCGGCGCTGGCCATGGCCGGCACCTGGGTGTCGCAGGCCCGCAAGATCATTGCCGGCGACCGGGCATGCCTGCGCATGTGGGCGCTGCACCTGGTGCTGGCGGCCCTGGTGCTGGGCTGGGCCATCGGCGTCGCCGGGGTGCCGGCGTGGATGTATGCCGCCTGGGTCTATTGCGGCCTGTCGCTGACACTGGTGCGGTCGTTCGCCGAGCATCGCGCCGCCCCGGCGAGCGAGCAGCGCACCGCGGTGGTGGACCGCGCACCCCTGTTCGGCCTGCTGTTCCTGCACAACAACCTGCACGTCGCCCACCACGCCCGGCCGGGCCTTCCCTGGTACCGCCTGCCGGAGCTGGCGCGGACCATGGATGCGCGCGGCATCGCGGCCCGCGGCGCCGGGCTCTACCACGGCTATGCCGCACTGGCGGCGCGCCATTTGCTGCGGCCGCTCGACCATCCGGTGCACCCCGCCCAGGCCGCATCGGCGGTGGCGACCGACCTGCGCCCGGCCAGGAGCGACGGCACCGCAGGACCGGGCGTCGCGGCCTAGGGGCAGCGGGATCGTCTTTCCCCGCGTCACCGGCGGTGCGGCCATGAGCGAGCGTCCGGCGGTCGTCTCCCTCGCCATGTACGCCCTTCCCGAAACGGAATGGGCACCCGGCGCGCTGTGGCGCCGCATCGCCACGGATATGCGCCGCCAGGGCCTGCGCGAGGTGGCGCTGCCCAAGGACGTGGACGGGGTCCACGACATGGCGGCCCTGATCCCCAACCGCACCATCGTGTTCGGGCAGACCTGCGGCTTTCCCTTCACCCACAGTCTGGCCGGCCGGCTGCAGCTTCTGGGCACGCCGATCTACGATGCGCCGGGCTGCCGCGGCCCCCTCTATCGCAGCCTGGTGGTGGTGCGGGCGGAATCGTCGCTGCGCACGCTGGGCGATCTGCGCGGCCACGTGGTGGCGGTGAACAGCTGGGACAGCCAGTCCGGCTGGAACGCGCTGGCCGCCCTGGTGGCGCCGCTGGCGCTGCGCGGCAACTTCTTTTCCAGCGCCAGGATCAGCGGATCGCATGTGCAGAGCCTGGCGGCGGTGCGCGCCGGCCATGCCGATGTGGCGGCGATCGACTGCGTGACCTTCGCCCTGCTGCATAAGCACCGGCGGGCGGCGGTGACCGGGCTGCGGGTGATCGCCGAAACCGAGGCGGCACCGGCCCTGCCCTTCGTGACCGATGCCGATACGCAGCCGGAAGTGGTATCGGCCCTGAAGCGCGCGCTGCTGGGAGCACTGGCCGACCCGGCCCTGGCCGAAGCGCGGAGCGAGCTGCTGCTCAACTGGATCGAGGATCTGCCGCCGGCGGCCTATGACGTGATCCCGGAAATGGCGTCGCGCGCCATCCCGCCGCCGCCGTTGCGCCCCGGCGGGTGAGCCGGCCGGCTGC
>JAGQRL010000413.1 GCA_020425485.1 Rhodospirillaceae bacterium | reverse complement strand
CGGTCGTCGGGCGGCACGCAGCTCGGATGCGCCTTCACCTGGCGGTCGAACACGTAGATCGCCCGTTCCGGCAGGATTTCCCGCAGGTGATCGTAGGTGCGGCCGTTGCCGAGCCCCAGCTCGATGACCGCCCCCGGCAGGTCGGCGACCGACTGGGCGGCCCAGTTGAGGCAGGTGCGCTGCGCCTGCATGCGGCGGATGAAGCTGTCGAGACGGCTCATGGCGCGCCGAGGGTCCTTGGCCCGTGCGTCTGCGGTGGCGGTGTGGCCGGCGCGTGTGCTCTGCTGTGGGTCACGCGTCCGCGGCGGTGGGCGCGGGCCCGGCGGCGGCCTGGATGTTGGCCTGGGCCAGCGCCTTGGTGGTGCGCTCCAGGCGGCTTGCCAGCACCCGCATGATCTCCACGGCCATATGCGGGAACTCCTCGATCAGGCGCAGGAACAGGTCCTTGGAGATGGCCAGCGTCACCACCTCGCCCACCGCCCGCACCGTGGCGGTGCGCGGCGTGTCGCAGAGGATGGCGATCTCGCCGACGAAGTCGTTGCTGGTCACCCGTGCCACCCGCTGCGGCCCATCCGGCGTCGCCACCACCACATCGGCCTCGCCGCTGACGATGATGAAGGCGCGGGTGCCGATTTCGCCCTCTTCGCACAGCGTTTCGCCGTCGGCGAAGGTGAGGCGCTCGCTGGTGAAGGCGAGCAGTTTGAGCTTGGAGTCCTCCATCCCGGAAAACAGCGGAATGCGCTTCAGCAGCTCCACCTCGTCCTGCAACCCCAAGGCACGCCTCCTTCCGGCCGGGCCGAACATGCGCGGGGTCGCCGCCCCGCATTCCGGCGACCAACGGCCTGGAAGCATGCCAGAGTTCAAGCACTTTGTCGGCCCCCAAGTCAGCGCCCAAGTCTGCGCAGGGCAAATGCTTCCGGCCCGAGCGAACCACGCTGTATGATAGCCGTATGGTGGTGGACGGGCCGGTCGGCGCCCGCCTGCCCGATGCCAGGAAACGAGGGACGGCGCCCCATGATCACCCCTGCCTACGCACGCACCATGGCCGACTACAACGCGGTGATGAACAACGACCTGTACAGCGTGGCGGCCCGCCTCGACGACGCGGAGCGGCAGCGCGACCGCGGCGCCTTCTGGCGTTCGATCCACGGCACGCTGTGCCATCTGCTGTGGGCCGATACCCTGTGGATGTCCCGCTTCGCCGGCTGGCAGGCGCCGCCGGTGATGCTGAAGGACAGTGGCGGTTGGTACGACGATTTCGCGGCGATGACCGAAGCGCGCCACAAGGCCGATGCCGGCATCGGGCTGTGGGCCGACGGGCTGACCGACGAAGCGCTGGCCGGCGAAATCACCTGGTACAGCGGCGCGGCCCAGCGCGAGTTCTGCTATCCGCGGAGCTTCCTGGTGGCGCATTTCTTCAACCACCAGACCCACCACCGCGGCCAGGCCCATGCCCTGCTGACGGCAGCCGGCGCGACCCCCGGCGCCACCGACATGCCGTTCCTCATCGAACCGGCGACGTAGAGGCATTCTGCCCGGTCTCAGCCGGCCCGCTCACCCTGCGGCGAGTTCCGGTCAGCGCGGCGCCCCGCCGCGGGCGGCACGGCGGACGCTTTCCAGCACCACGGCCAGGCAGCCGACGAGCAG
>JAGQRL010000412.1 GCA_020425485.1 Rhodospirillaceae bacterium | reverse complement strand
GCGGCGCGCAGGAGGAGATGTGGCAGAAGCTGCTGCAGCTCCAGTTCGCCCCCAACCCGCTGGAAGTCCTAAACTGGATGTGCGACCAGGGGGTGGGCGCCACGCTCAAGGCCTATGGCGGCCGCCGCGACGAAGGCGAGCGCGCAGCCCGCGACGGGGCGGTGCAGATGACCCGCTGGACCAACCGGTTGCGCGATTCGGTGCGGGCCGCACCCGGCCACTACCCGTTTTACGCCGCGTTGAAGCGGGCGGCGTTCAACGATCACGGCGTGCTCTGCGTCAATGCCAACGTGGACACGGCCAGGCCGCTGGCCGCCCAGGGCGACAGCTTCTGGTGGGGCGGCACCCGTTTCTCCGCGCTGGAAGGGCCTTACGAGACCTTTACGCGGCTAATCCGAGGCTACGACTCGGGCAATAACGGCATTGTGATTACAGACTTTACAGCCAGCCTGGACGGCGGCTGTGGCCGGGGCGGAACCCTTGCAGCCGGCCTTTTCCAAGGCGACGGCACGCTCATCGAGGTGCTCGAAGCCTAGGCTGCCCCAGGGCGTCGACAAAACGTCACTTGGCTTGCGACGAAAAGACCCTTCAAACTGACATCCAATTTGCTGCCTCTGCGTATAGAGTTTGGTAGATTGGTTTAGCCGGTTTATCTGGGCGCGCCATCGGGCCGCCCCGGCAGAGGCCCGCCGGTCGATCGTCCGCAGCCTGTCTCTTTCATCAAGGATTGGTCCATGCCCCATATCGATGATCCGCAGACACAGCGCGCGAACATGAACTACATCAAGGCGTCGATGCGCCAGCCGCTGCTGACGCGCGACCGCGAGTTCGAGTTGGCGCATCGCTGGCGCGACCATGGCGATGAAGACGCGCTGCACGACCTGGTGAAGGCCTATGCCCGCCTGGTGGTCAGCACCGCGGCCCGCTTCCGCAACTACGGCCTGCCCATGGGCGACCTGGTGCAGGAAGGCAATGTGGGGCTGATGCAGGCGGCCGCCCGCTTCGAGCCGGACCGCGACGTCCGCTTCTCCACCTATGCCGCCTGGTGGATCCGCTCGGCCATGCAGGACTACATCCTGCGCAACTGGTCGATCGTGCGCACCGGCACCACCGCCGCCCAGAAGGCGCTGTTCTTCAACCTGCGCCGGCTGCGCGCCAAGATCGAGGATGCCTCCGCCTCCAGCCTGACCGACGAGGGCCGCCGCAAGATCGCGGAGGAACTGAACGTCGAGGTGCGGGACGTGGAAGGCATGGAAATGCGCATGGCCGGCGGCGACCAGTCGCTCAACGCCCCCATCGCGGAGTCCAGCGAGGATAGCTGGCAGGACTTCCTGTCCGACACCCGGCCCAACCCCGAGGACGTGGTGATCGGCCTGCGCGACAGCCGCACCCGCTCGGTCTGGCTGGCCGAGGCGATCGGCGCGCTCAGCCCGCGCGAGCAGACCATCATCCGCCAGCGCCGGCTGACCGAGGAAGGGGCGACGCTGGAGGAGCTGGGCCGCCAGCTCGGTGTTTCCAAGGAACGCGTGCGCCAGCTCGAACACCGGGCGCTGATGAAGATGCGCAGCTCGCTCACCCGCTACGTGCAGTCGGGCGACGAGGTGTTCCTGGAGGACTAGGGTTTTCGCACCCTTGCCGGGCCGGGCGCTGCACGTTGCGGCGCCCGCTCGGTTGTCTCGCCGCCAGAACTGCGCGATACACCCTCCCGTGACCCAAGACGGAGGGATGCCGTGAGCCTTGATCGGGCTGAAATCCTGGTACTGCTGGACAAGCTTGGCGCGGAATCCGACGCCGATGCCCTGGCGGCTGCCCGCACCTTGTCCCAGGCCATCAGCGAGGCCGACCTGTCGTGGGACGACCTGCTGCTGCCGCCGGACATGGACGATCCGCCGAGCTTCGAGGACGTGGCCGGATACCCCGAAGACGACGAGGACGGCGTCTACGACGAGGATGCCGACGAGGTGGCGGACACGGGCGAGCTGGGCGACCTCGGCGAGGACCATGCCAGGCTGAAGCGCATCCTCGACATTTCCACCCTGTCGGCCGAAACGCGGGAAGACCTGATCGAGCTGGAAGACGCGCTGCGCCAGGGCGAGTTCACGCTGTCGGACCGGCGCTACCTGATCGCCCTGGAAGATCGCCTGCGCTAGCCGATGGAAGATGGGGCGGCGCCGGGCCACATTCCCACCCGGCCGCCCGGGATCCCATATTGGGTTGGCTGGCCGGGCGTGAGCGCGGGCCGGAACCGAACGGCCCGCGAGCGCGGCAACCGTTGAGCGGGAGGTGTGACGATGCTTTGGACCGTGCTGATCCTGGCGCTTGCCGGTGCCGATGTATCGGTGCCCGCGGACTTCGAGGACTGCCGCGCCGAAGCCCTTTCGGAAATGGCGGCCGTCGGGATCTTCGAAGACCAGGTACGCGGTGTTGTCTCCTACCCGCGCGAGGACGACTCCTACGACGGCATGATCGTTGGCTACGATGTCTCCGTCCATCTCTATACTTGTAGCGACCGAGTGTATATTAACTTCGATCGCCATTGCCGTGCGCGAACTGTTTATGCCGTCGGAGATTGTGAAGTCGGACCCTGATCCATTGCTCCGTTAACAAAAGCAAGCATGGATTGTGAACTAGGGTGGCGGCGGTCGCTCCAGACGGGAGATTAACCTTAAACATGGTCGATTGGAGCTTCGACCGTGGCTTTTGCCCAGCGGCGGTTCCAGTGCTTTACCGATTGGTAATAAGCCGTCACCTACCATCTGAACCATCAGGTTCCGGCAGCGTCCGGTCGGGAGCCCCACGGGCGAGAAATCAGATCGGTGGAGGAAATGGCGGCGCAAACTGAACAGAACGGGACACCGGTCGACGCGGCTATCATCGGACCCTCAGGGCGCCCGATGACCCTGGACGATCTCCCGCCGCCCAACACCAAGCGCTGGGTGAGTCGCCGCAAGGCCGAAGTCGTTCTGGCGGTGCGCCAGGGCCTGCTGACCTTGGAATCGGCCTGCCAGCGCTACGACCTGAGCCTTGAGGAATACCTCTCCTGGGAGCGGCTGATCGATCAGCACGGCATCCCCGGGCTGCGCGTGACCCGCTTGCAGGAATACCGCGACGCGGTGACGGTGGATGGTTTCGGCGCCGGCGAATAGCCGGCTTACCGCGCCTTCCCCCCGGGGCCTCCCCCGGGCCAGCCCCGAACACCTTCAGGACATCGCCAAACCGGCCCCTTGCAGCCCACCTGCCAGGCGATCTGCGTGTTGACCGTGGATCGCCCGCGGTGTGAGCCGGCGAAAGCCGAAGATACGATCGCCTACCCGGCGTGCTCCTCGTCGCCGCCGACCAGGCGGCCGAACGACATGGCCTCGCCGCCCCGCTTGGGGTGCGGGCGCGCCAGGATCACCACCGCATCGGCATGGGGAGCGTGGATCGGCTGGTCGCCGTCCCAGGCGACGATCTCGTCCTCGCCCACCGGATCGAAGCCGCGGAAGCTGCGCACGTAGCGGAAGCTGTCGGTGGTGGCGAACAGGTTGGCGGACATGCGGTAGAGCCGCGGCGGTTCCGCCGGCACGGGCGGGCTGAGGGCCGCCGCCGTCTTCCCATCGATGGTCCCGGACAGGGCGAGGAACGACACGGCGGCCGCCATCGCCTGGTCCACCGCTGCCCGCGCCCAGTGCTGGCCGCATTCGGCCACCACCGCGCTGGCCGCTCCGTCGGGATCGGCAAAGGGCGCATACTCCATCAGGGTCGGCCCGTGCATGCCGCCGGAGGACAGCACCACCGTGGTGGCCGGCGTGCCGATGTCCCGCGCCAGGCCGATCGCCTTGGGCAGATCGGGCACCACGAAGAACGGCCGGTCGGAGAGGAACGTGGTGTGCAGGTCCAGCAGCCGGTCGGCCTGCCGGTAGAGCGGCCGGAGTTCGCGCGCCCGCAGCGCTTCCACCGACTGGTCGTCGGCCTCGATCAGCGCGTCGTCCCACAGCCGGTTGAAATCGCGGTCGACGAAGCGGCTGGCACCGGGATTGGCCGGATCGAACCGGTCATGGGCGACCACATTGGCCAGCGCCAGGGAGAGGGTGCCGCGCAGCGGCCGCACGCCCGCGTCCAGCAGGGCCAACACCACCTCGCGGCCGGACACCTCGTTGCCGTGGGTGAGCGCGTTGACCACCACATGGGGGCCCGGTGCTGCGGCTGCAAAGGTGAAGACGTAGGGGATGTCGCCGGTGCCGGCGCGGTAGGCGGAGATATCGCGCCAACCGACTTCCAGGGCCGGCAGCGCTGCCGCCGGGCTTGGGTCCTGCATGGTCTCCGGGTCTCCCTGGTTTGTCGGTCGGCCGGGCGCAGCCGGCTCGCTCATGGTGCCGGCGCGCCGCCCACTTCCGCCAGCCAGCCGTTGAGCAGCGCCACATGCTGGCGCTCCTCTTCGGCCATCTCGCCGGCCAGCCGCTGCACCTCGCTGTCGGAGGTGGTTTCGGCGATCCGGGTGAAATAGGCCACCGCCGTTTCCTCCAGCTCAAGCATGGCGGCGAGCGCCTGGGCCTGGGTGCTGTCGGGATCGACCTTGGACCTGTCCAGCGTCTCCGGCCCTTCACCAGGCTGCCAGCCGGCCACCGTCATGGTCTCGAAGCCGGGCAGCTCCAGCCCTTCCGCCAGTTCGTCCACCCGCGCCACATGCTTGGCCTCGATCACCGCCATGCGCCGAAACACTTCGGCCAGCTTGGCATTGACCCCCTCCAAACTCTCGGCCAGGTCGCGATAGCGGTTTGCCGCCTCCTCTTCCATCGCATGGGCCTGGCACAACAGCTCGGCGACGGATTCGATGGGGGGGACCGGCTGAGCCGCCGAATTTTGCGATCCGGCCATGGTCGGTTCTCCTCAACACCTACGCGGAATTCGAAAGTCGGTGGCGATGCTACACCACGTATCGGACCGGTGGGAACACCCCTGCCCTGCGGCATTGCCCCCGGCGCCGGGTTGCCCGGCTAGTCCGGTGCGGCCGGTGCTGCCTGCCAGCGCGCCGCGGCCTCCTCGTCGCTCGACCGGGCATCCACCCAGCGGCCCGGCGCATCGCCGGCCTGCTCCAGCTTCCAGAACGGCGCCTTGGTCTTCAGCCAGTCGAT
>JAGQRL010000068.1 GCA_020425485.1 Rhodospirillaceae bacterium | reverse complement strand
CCGGTACCGGCACCGGCCAGGGGGACCGGCCGTGACCGCCGCTCCGGCCGAGGCCGACCGCGTGGCCGAATCGCTGGTGCGCATCGATACCGCCATGGCCGCAGCGGAAGCCCAGGTGGCCGCCGGCGGCAGCGTCGACCTGTCGGGGCTGGAAGTGCAGATCGCCCAGATCTGCGGCACCCTGCCGGACATGGCGCCGGGCGACCGCCACCGCCTGCTCGACCCGCTGGGCGGGCTGATCGACCGCTGCGATGCCCTCGCCGCCTCCCTCACCGCGGCCCTTGAGCGGACGCGCAAGACCACCGGGCCGACGCCCGAGCAGGTTGCCCGCGCCTATGGCGCCAGTGGCGCCAGCGGCACCGCGAGCGGCCCTGCCCCCGGCAGTGGTCCCGCTGGCGAGCCCGGCGGAGGTGTCGGCGGCAGTGTCGGCGGTAGTGTCGGCGGCAGTGTCGCCCCCGACGATGCCCCTTCCCGGTAGCGCGGCGGTGTGAGCGCGCACAGATGATGGACAGCCCCGACTATTGGCGCTTCGTCGCCGCCCTGGTGTTCGTGCTGGGCCTCATCCTGGCGGTGGCCTGGGTGGTGCGCCGGGCCGGCCTGGCCGGGGTGCGCCGGCCGGCCGCAAGCGGCCGCGGGCGGCGGCTCGCCATCGTCGACACCCAGGTGCTGGACGCGCGGCGCCGGCTGGTGCTGGTGCGCCGCGATGGCGTGGAGCATCTGCTGCTGCTGGGCGCCCAGGGCGAAACGGTGGTGGAAAGCGCCATCGCGCCGGGCGAACGGGCGGCCAGCTTCCAGGCCAGCCTGGCCGAAGCCGCCGGTGCGGAGGACGCCCCATGAGCGGGCGGGCGCTGCGCCGCGGTGCCGCCGTCCTCGCCGGCCTGCCCATCGGCCTGGCGCTGGCGCTGTGGGCCGGGACGGCCGCGGCCCAGGAGATCAACCTGGACTTCGGCGCCGGCGGCTCGTCGACCGACCTGATCGTCCAGCTCGTCGCGCTCGTCACCATCCTGTCGCTGGCGCCGTCGATCCTGGTGATGATCACCTCGTTCACCCGCATCGTCGTGGTGCTGTCGTTCCTGCGCACCGCCATGGGGGTGCAGCAGACGCCGCCCAACAACGTGCTGATCAGCCTGGCGCTGTTCCTCACCGCCTTCGTCATGGCGCCGGTGTTCCAGCAAAGCTGGGATCAGGGCCTGCGCCCGCTGATCGACCAGGAGCTGGAGATCGACGAGGCGTTCCCGCTGGCCGCCGCCCCCTTCCGCGACTTCATGCTGAGCCATGTGCGCGAGGAGGATCTGCGGCTGTTCATGGATATGGGCGAGGTGGAAGCGGCCGAGCCCACCGATGTGCCGCTGCACGTGCTCATCCCCGCCTTCATGATCAGCGAGCTGCGCCGCGCCTTTGAGATCGGCTTCCTTTTGTTCCTGCCCTTCGTGGTGATCGACATGGTGGTGGCCTCCATCCTCATGTCCATGGGCATGATGATGCTGCCGCCGATCATGATATCCCTGCCGTTCAAGGTGGTGTTCTTCGTGCTGGTGGACGGCTGGTACATGGTGGCCGGCAGCCTGGTGCAAAGCTACGGGCCGACCACCGCCTTCTGACGCCGCGGCCGCCCCACGTCCGCTAAGTTCCATTTTTGTTCTTCACAGGCAAGAACAAATACCGTACGTTTCGCGCATTGCACCGGTTCGGCGCGTGTGGGAAACAACGGAGGCTCCGCCATGTCTGTCCCGCAACTACGGCTTGTGGACCGCCTGCCCATGGATAAGCAGAAAGCTCTCGATGCCGCCCTCGGCCAGATCGAACGCGCCTTCGGCAAAGGTTCGATCATGCGGCTCGGCGAGCGCAAGGAAATGGAGGCGGAGGTCTATTCCACCGGCTCGCTGGGGCTCGATATCGCGCTCGGCATCGGCGGGCTGCCGCGCGGCCGCGTGGTGGAAATCTTCGGCCCGGAAAGCTCCGGCAAAACCACCCTGGCGCTGCATGCGGTGGCCGAAGCCCAGAAGGCCGGCGGCACCTGCGCCTTTGTCGATGCCGAACACGCGCTCGATCCCGGCTACGCCAAGAAGCTGGGCGTGGACATCGACCAGTTGCTGATCTCCCAGCCCGATGCCGGCGAACAGGCGCTGGAAATCGCCGACACCCTGGTGCGCTCCGGCGCCATCGATGTGGTGGTGGTCGATTCCGTCGCCGCCCTGGTGCCGCGCGCCGAACTGGAAGGGGAAATGGGCGACAGCCTGCCCGGCCTGCAGGCCCGGCTGATGAGCCAGGCGCTGCGCAAGCTCACCTCCTCGATCTCGCGCTCCAAGACGCTGGTGATCTTCATCAACCAGATCCGCATGAAGATCGGCGTGATGTTCGGCAGCCCCGAGAC
>JAGQRL010000411.1 GCA_020425485.1 Rhodospirillaceae bacterium | reverse complement strand
CGAATTCGCCGCCATCGGCAAACTGGGTGGAGGCGTTGAGCAGGAGGATGGCGGAGTCCACCACCGCGAAGAAGTGCTCGGCCGCCGCCTCGTTGGCGGTGACGATGCAGTCGGTATGGTGGGAGCCGTAGCGGCCGATATGGGCTATCGCCGCCTCCACCCCGTCCACACGGCGCACCGACATGATGGGCGCCAGGTACTCCGTTGCCCAATCCTCTTCCGTCGCCGGGCGGACGCGGGGGTCGAGCGCACGGATGGCCGCATCGCCGCGCAGCTCGCAGCCGGCTTGGATCAGGTCGTCCAGCACCGGGCGCACCATCTCGTCGTCCAGCCCACTGTCCACCAGCAGGGTTTCCGCCGCCCCGCAGATGCCCACCCGGCGCATCTTGGCGTTCAGCGTTACCTCGCGGGCGATCTGGGGATCGGCGTCGCGGTCCAGGTAGACGTGGCAGATGCCGTCCAGGTGCTTGAGCACCGGGATGCGCGATTCGTCGGCCACCCGGGCGATCAGGGACTTGCCGCCGCGCGGCACCACCACATCGATCAGGTCGTCGAGCCCCAGCAGCGCCCCCACCGCCGCACGGTCGCGGGTGGCGACAAGCTGGATGGCATCTTCCGGCAGCCCGGCTTCGCTGAGCCCGGCATGCAGGGCGGCAGCGATGGCCTTGGCGCTGTTCAGGCTGTCCGACCCGCCGCGCAGGATGGCGGCGTTGCCCGCCTTCAGGCAGAGCGCCCCGGCATCGGCGGTGACATTGGGCCGGCTTTCGAAGATCACCGCGACGACGCCCAGCGGCACGCGGACGCGCTGGATGCGCAGGCCGTTGGGCCGGGTCCATTCCGCCAGGGTCGCCCCCACCGGATCGGGGAAGGCGGCGATCGCTTCCAGCCCCGCAGCCATGGCTTCAATGCGCGCCGGCGTCAGGCTCAGCCGGTCGATGAAAGCCGGCGTCATGCCGCCGGCTTCCGCCGCCTTCACGTCCAGCGCGTTGGCCGCCAGCAGGGCTTCGGTGCGGCGGCGCAGTTCAGCCGCACCGGCGGTGAGCGCGCGGTTTTTGGCGGCGGTCGGCGCCTGGGCCAGTTCGGCCGAAGCTTCCTTGGCGCGCTCCGCAATGGCGCGGACCTCCGCCACCAGATCATGTGGCGCGTCGTGGTGCAGTTCGTGGGCGATCGACATCGGGCGGTCCTGCGGGCGGTCCTGGAGGTCTTGGTCTCACACCAAACTACCTGCGCGCCGCCACGGTTCCAATGGCGACATAAGGACCACCCCGGGCACGCATGGGCGACCTCTTGATCAGCCGCCGCATACCTCCACGCCGAGCCCAGCTACCCGGGCTCCACCTGCCCTGAACTCTCTAGGAACGGCCGCGGCGGAGCGCCGCCGCGCCCGGCGCTACAGGACGAGTTCGCTTTCCACCCGCCGGATGTATTCGATGTTGTAGTGGCCAAACGTGCTGTTGCACTGCTTGACCAGCTCATCGACCAGGTCCTCCGGGGGAGCACCGTTGTCGATGTGCTTTTCGATCAGCTCGTGCAGGTCTTCGGCGAACCGGGTGAGATAGACCTTCGACATTGAGGCCTCCTGTCTTGCGTTCGCTACGGGGCGCGCCGGTGGGCGATGCTCGCCGACGCGTCGGCATTCCGCCATGCCAATCACTTTAACAGGTATCTAGAATACCACATATCATTTTCGCAGGCGAGCAGCCTTGCGCCAGGGCGGCAGCCGGGAAAATGCGGTGGATCGTCGGCTTGGAAGGAGGGGGGTGCGGGCAGACCGCGAGCGGCCTACCGGTCCACCGCCAGGTCGTCGCGGTGGACCATCTCGTCGCGCCCGGTCAGCCCGAGGATGCGCTCGATCTCATGGCTGCGCCGCCCGGCGATGGCGCGGGCATCGGCGGCGGAATAGGCGCACAGCCCCTGGCCGATATGGGTGCCGTGCATGTCGGTGATGGCCACCGGGTCGCCGCGGTCGAAGCTGCCCATCACCTGCACCACGCCCGCCGGCAGCAGCGAGCGGCCACGCCGCAGCGCGCCCACCGCCCCGTCGTCGATCACCAGGGTGCCGACCGGGCGCAGGGCCCCGGCGATCCAGCCCTTGCGGGCCGCCCGCGGCTCGAACGAGGGCAGGAACCAGGTGCAGCGCGCACCGTCGTCGAGCGCCTTCAGCGCGTGCGGTTCGCGGCCATGGGTGATGGCCATGCGGCAGCCCGCCTCCATGGCGATGCGGGCGGCGGCCAGCTTGGTGACCATGCCGCCCGACGAATAGCCCACCGGCGCATCCCCGCCCATGGCGAGGATTTCCGGGCTCAGATCCTTGACCACCGGGATGTGCTGGGCTTGCGCATCGCGCCGGGGATCGCCGGTGTAAAGCCCGTCCACGTCCGACAGCAGCACCAGCGTGTCCGCACTGGTCATCTGGGCGACGCGGGCGGCCAGCCGGTCGTTGTCGCCGAAGCGGATCTCGCTGGTGGCCACCGTGTCGTTCTCGTTGATCATCGGCACCACGCCGAGGCGCAGCAGCGCATCCAGCGTCGCCCGCGCATTCAGGTGGCGGCGGCGCTGTTCGGTGTCGTCCAGCGTCAGCAGCACCTGGGCGACGGTGAGCCCGTCGGCCGCCAGCGCTTCCTGATAGGCGTGGGCGAGGCGGATCTGGCCGGTGGCGGCGGCGGCCTGCTTTTCTTCGATGCGCAGCGCCCGGCCGCGCAAACCCAGATGCTCGCGCCCCACGGCGATGGCGCCCGACGTGACGATCAGCACCTGGGTACCGGCGGTGCGCAGGGCGGCGATATCCTGGCTGAGGGCCGCCAGCCAGGGGTGGCGGACGGCGCCGGTGGCCTCGTCCACCAGCAGGGCGGAGCCGATCTTCACCACCAGCCGGCGCGCCCCGGAGAGGCGGACGGCGGGCAGGGGGGCGGCAGCCCGGGCGGTCACGACCCCAGCTCCGGGCCGCGATAGGCGGGCGGCGGCGGCAGCTCCGCCCGGTCGGCCTGGGCGATGCGCTCCGCCACCGCACGCATCAGCGGCGTGGTGCCGATGCCGGCGGCCCCGGACAGCAGGAACACCGATGCCGGCTCCAGCCCGGCCGCCTCCGCCAGCTCTGCCCGGATGGCGTCCGCCATCTCCGCGTCCAGCGCGTCCACCTTGTTGAGCGCCAGCAGCTCCGGCTTGGCGGCCAGCCCGGCGTCGTAGGCCGCCAGCTCGTCGCGCACCACCCGGTAGGCCTCGCCCACGTCCTCGCCGGTGGCGTCCACCAGATGCACCAGCACGCGGCAGCGTTCGATATGCCCCAGGAAGCGGTCGCCCAGCCCGTGGCCGAGATGGGCGCCTTCGATCAGGCCGGGGATATCGGCCAGCACCAGCTCGCGCTCGTCCACCGCCACCACGCCGAGATTGGGGTGGAGCGTGG
>JAGQRL010000410.1 GCA_020425485.1 Rhodospirillaceae bacterium | reverse complement strand
GCTTCGGCGAGGGCGACGGCACCGGCGGCGTCGCGCGGCGGCTCGGCTTCCGCCACGGCGTCTTCCGTTGCGGCCGGGGCGAGGGCCTCGCCCGCCGCGTCCCCAGGGGCCGCCGGCTGTTCTGCCTCCGGGGCTTCGGCCACTTCGGGTTCCGCAGCCTCCGCCGGTTGGGCGGCTGCCGGGGTATCGCGGGAGAGGCGCCACAGGTCGATGGCGATGCCGTCGCCCATGGCGAAGTCGTTCACCCGCATGGGCCCGGTGGTGGACAAGATCAGCACCGTGCGGTCCGGCGAGAAGCTGGCGCCGGAGACGAAGCGGCCAAGCCGCACGGACGCTGCTTCCAGCCCGGCCACGCCGTCTTCCGGGAAGGGCTGATCGAAGGTGATCGCCACGGCATTGCTGGCGACCTCCACCGAATACCCGGTGGTTTCGCCGAAATCGACGATCACCCGGCCGAAAGTATCGAAGTCCCAGGCGCGGATTTCCGCCGCGGCGGCCCGCCCGCCAGCCAGGGCCAGCCCGGCCGCCAGGACAGCTAGGCACAGCCGGGCCAGGCACAGCGGAGCTGCGCGCCGCCGCGAGCGCTGCCCGCCCGCCGCCGGCCTATGCCGCTTTCTGCCCGGTGTTGCCATGCACGCGCCTCCGCTGGGCCGGACCCGCTCAGAACGTGCCGAGCACCGCCTGAATCTTAGACTTCAGAGTGGCGGCGTTGAATGGCTTGACGATGTAGTTGTTCACGCCGGCCTCCTTGGCGGCCATCACGTAGCTCGACTTGGCTTCGGCGGTCACCATGATGAAGGGCGTTTCGGTAAGCTGGGGATCGCCGCGGATCTCCTTCAGCAAGTCCAGCCCGCTCATCGGTTCCATGTTCCAGTCGGAAATCACCAGCCCGAAATCGGCGGCGCGCAGCTTGGCCAGCGCCGTTTCCCCGTCCAGGGCCTCGTCCACCCGGTTGAATCCGAGCTGCTTCAGAAGATTGCGGATGATCATCACCATCGTCTTGTAGTCATCGACGATCAGGATGTTCACCGACATGTCCACGGCCATAGTCTACTCCGTCGATCGGCACCCGTCGCAGCGAGCTGGCCCTTTCAGCCCAGATTGGGGCGCGCTCGCATGGGCCATGCCGTCGTTCGCCCAATAGCATCTCACTTTATAGTAGAACAACAAATTGAACACGTGGTTTTAACTAAACCGATTACAACCGCCATCACTCCGGCAATTCCGGCAATTCGCGCCGCAATGCCAGTTCGGCCGTTACCTGGCGGGCACGTTCCGGTTCCATGGCCGCCAGGATCGGCGCCGAGCGCCGTTCGCTCATTTGCTGCAACACGTCGAGCAGCACCGGCATGTCGAGCCCGTTGAAGATGGTGGCGGCATCGCCCGGGCGCATGGTTTCGTAGATGCGCACCAGGCTGGCCATCTGCTCGTCCTGCTGGCCGCTGAGATCGGCGAGCAGGCCTTCCAGCTCGTCGCGCAACTGGTGCAGTTCTTCGATCTTCTCGTCGATCCGCTGTTCGGCGACCTCCAGCAGGGCGGAGCGCTCGTCCAGTTCGTGCTCCAGGTCGTCCAGCGCTTCGCGCCGCTCGGCCAGGTCCTGCAGCACGGCCCATTCGGCGTCGCTGACCCCTTCGGGGCGGGTGAGCGGTGCTTCCATCGGCTCCATCCCTGCGGCGTCGGCCGGGGCGTCCATGTCCGCGTGCTCATCGTCGGCATCGGCGGGATCGACCGCCGCCATCTCCGTGTCCGCAGCCGGTTCGGCTTCGTCCGTCTGGGCCTGGGCCTGGTCGACCTGCAGCGTCTCGCGCAGTTCGCTCACCGGTGCGTCGCTGGTCAGCGCCGTCACCAGGTCGACGCCGCGGTCGCCCAGCATGATGCACAGGCAGAACACCACCGCAGGCAGCAGGCGCAGGCGCGGCATGCGGAACTTGGGCAGCGTGATCTTGGGCAGAGGCGGCAGCTCCAGGCGCTGTGGGCGCAGCGTCAGGGCACGGCCGGGGGGTGTGGGTTCGGTGGCTGCGGCGGTGCTCGGCGGTGGCGCCGGCGCATCGGCTTGGGCGGCCTGGCTGCGGGTGGTGCGTTCGGCCGGTGCAGCGCCTTGCGTGTCCTTCCCTTCCTTCTCCTTCCGCACGCGTTCCGCGGCGGCGCGCAGGCGCTCG
>JAGQRL010000067.1 GCA_020425485.1 Rhodospirillaceae bacterium | reverse complement strand
TACTTCTCGATGCCGATGCGCGCGTCCAGCACCCGTTCCATGGTGGCCTGGTAGTCCGACACGCTGCGCGCGATCACCTTCAGCAGATAGTCGTAGCCGCCGCTCACCATGTGGCACTCCGCCACCTCCGGGAAGCGCTGGATGCCGCTTTCGAAGGTGCCGAAATCCTCCCGCCGGTGGTCGGCCAGGGTGACTTCGGTGAACACCGTGATGGCATCGGCCAGCCGCCCGACATCGAGCCGCACCCCGTAGCCGCGGATCACCCCGCTTGCCTCCAGGCGCCGGAGCCGTTGCAGGCAGGGGCTTTGCGACAGGCCGACGGCGTCGGCCAGCGCGGTGTTGGTGATGCGGCCGTTGCGCTGCAGCTCGGCCAAGATCCTGATGTCGATGCGGTCGAGCTTGCCGGGCGGTTTCATGTCACGAGGCGGCGCTATCCTGCCAGATCGGCCTGATGGGCCTTCACCAGATCGGCCATGGAGGTGAAGGTGAAATCGCACGCCGGCATGTCGCCCGGATGCATGGTGGCGCCGAAACCCTGCTGGTCGTGGCGGCGGTAGATCCAGCAATTGGCGAGCCCGTGGGCGTTGGCCGGGGCGTGGTCGTGGAACATGCTTTCCGCGGTGTGCAGGATGTCCGACTTGGCGTAGCCGAGGCGCGCAAGCTGGGCCAGCATGTACTCGAAATTGCGCGGCGAGGGCTTGTAGGAGCCGACATCCTCGGCCGTGTAGCGCCCATCGAAATCCACGCCGAGGCGCTGGTTGGAGAGCGCGAAGCTGGCGTTGTCCACGTTGGAGAGGATGACCAGCTTGTAGTAGCGCTTCAGGTATTGCAGCGCGCCGGCACTGTCGGCGAAGGCCGGCCAGGTGCCGACCGAGCGGCCGTAGGCGAGGCAGTCCTCCCACGACACCGCCACCCCCCATTCTTCCGCCAGGCGCTTGTACACCACCGCCAGCAGTTCGCTGTAGCGCTTGGTCGGCGTTTGCGCCTGGCTGGTGCTTTCATGGAAGGCGTGGGCTTCCAGGATCTGGTCGCGGCCGAGCGGGCGGCCGACCTGGGCGGTGAGCGGCGCCAGTGCATCGACCATCCCCGTTTCCCAGTCGATCAGGGTGCCGTAGACGTCGAAGGTCAGGACCTTGAAGTCGCTGAGGCGCATGGGGGGCTCCTTGGTGGCGGGGTGGCATGGACCGACGCGGAGCCTACCGCGACCACCGCGGCGCTTGTCGCCTAACACGGACCAGTGAGCAGCAGATTATGCGGTCCAGACGCAGATATCAGCAAGATCTGTGGGAGCGGGCCTTTGGGCCACGCCGCGGACCTACTCCGCCGCCGATTTCAACTCCGGGCCGCTGCGGAATTGGGCCAGCAGGTCGGCTTCGCGGGCCTTGGCGGCGGCGATGTTGGCCGCCTTCACATGGCCGTAGCCGCGGATCTGTTCCGGCACGCGGGCGATTTCCACCGCCAGGGCGTGGCTGTCGGGGCCGAGGCCGGCGATCAGCTCGTCCACCGTGGCGACATAGTCCTCGATCAGGCGGCGCTCGGCGCGCCGCTCCTCGCTGCGGCCGAACGGGTCCCAGCGGGTGCCGCGCAGCCCCTTGGCCCTGGCCAGCAGCGCCATGGCGCGCAGCACCCAGGCCCCGTAGGCGCGCTTCTTCAACTGGCCGGTGTCCAGGTCGCGCTCGGCAAACAGGGGCGGGGCCAGGTGCACCTTCAGCTTCACCGGGCCGTCGAACTGGCGGGCCACAGCGCGGGCGAAGGCGCCATCGGCATAGAGCCGGGCGACCTCGTACTCGTCCTTGTAGGCCATCAGCTTGAAGGCGTTGCGGGCGACCGCCAGGGCGAGGTCCTCGCGGCCGGGGGTGCGCGCCTGTTCCGCCGCCGCGGCACGATCCACCAGGGCGCGGTAGCGGGCGGCGTAGCGGGCATCCTGGTAGCGCGTCAGCTCGGCCACCCGCAGGGCTGCCACCTCCTCCAGCGTCGCCGCGGGGGCGGGGCGGGTAACCGGGGCCGCGGCATCGGCCGCCTTGGCCACCGCCGCCGGGTCGTGGGCCGCCAGCCGGCCCCAGCGGAAGGCGGCTGCGTTCATCGCCACCGCCACGCCGTTCAACTCCACGGCCTTCAGGATGGCCTCGGCGGACACGGGAACGAGGCCGCGCTGCCAGGCATAGCCCAGCAGGAACAGGTTGGTGGCGATGGCATCGCCCAGCAGCCGGGTGGCAATTTCCGTCGCCGCCACGGCGGCCACGCGCGCGCCATCGCCGGTGGCCTCGGCCAGAACCTCCAGCATGCGCCGGGTGGGGATGGTGAGGTCGGCATCGCGGGTGAAGGCACCGGTGACGGCTTCGTGGCTGTTGACCACGGCGCGGGTGCGGCCGGCGGCGGCACGGGCCAGCGCATCGGCCCCGGTGGCCACCATCAGGTCGCAGCCTAAGATCAGGTCTGCCCCGCCGGCGGGAATGCGCACGGCGTGGATATCTTCGGTGCGCGCGGCGAAGCGCACATGGGTGGTGACGCCGCCGTATTTCTGGGCAAGGCCGATCTGGTCCAGCACCGCCACGCCGATGCCGTCCAGGTGGCCGGCCATGCCCAGCACCGCGCCGATGGTCACCACCCCGGTGCCGCCGATGCCGGTAACCAGCACGCTGTAAGGCCGGGAAAGCGGCAGCAGTGCCGGGACGGGCAGCCCGGCATCCGGCGCTTCGGCGATGGCGGTGCGGCGCGGCTTGCGCAAAGTCCCGCCTTCCACCGTTACGAAACTGGGGCAGAAGCCCTTGAGGCAGGAGAGATCGGCGTTGCAGCTCGACTGGTCGATCGCCCGCTTGCGCCCGAACTCCGTCTCCACCGGCACCACGCTGAGGCAGTTGGACTGCACCGAACAGTCGCCGCAGCCTTCGCACACCCGCTCGTTGATCAGCGCGCGGCGGGGGGCGGCGGGCATCTGGCCGCGCTTGCGCCTCCGCCGCTTTTCGGTGGCACAGGTCTGGTCGTAGATCAGTACGCTGACGCCGGGCACCTCCCGCAGGTCGCTCTGCACCCGGTCGAAGTCCTCGCGCGGCTCCACGGCCACATGGGGCGGCAGGCCGACGGGGCCGGCGTAGCGTTCCGGCTGTTCGCTCACCACGACGATGCGGGCGACACCTTCGGCTTCGAGCTGGCGGGCGATGCGCGCCACCGTCAGCCCGCCTTCCACCTTCTGGCCGCCGGTCATGGCGACGGCATCGTTGAACAGCAGCTTGAAGGTGATGTTGGCGCCGGAGGCCACGGCAGCACGGATCGCCAGGCTGCCGGAATGGGTGTAGGTGCCGTCGCCGATGTTGACGAACACGTGCTCGGTTTCGGTGAACGGCGCCTGGCCGATCCAGGCGGCCCCTTCGCCGCCCATCTGGCTGAAGGTCTCCGTCTTCCGGTTCATCCAGATGACCATGTAGTGGCAGCCGATGCCGCCCAAGGCGCGGCTGCCGGCGGGCACGCGGGTGGAGGTGTTGTGCGGGCAGCCGGAACAGAAATGCGGCACCCGTTCCATCGGCGGCCGGTGGGCCTTCTGGCGGGCGAGGCGGGCTTCGATCTCCGCCACCCGCTCGGCCACCCCCGGCACCGGCAGGTCGCCCCGGCGCAGCAGGCGGCGGCCGATGGCCAGCGCCACCTGGCCCGGCGCCAGTTCGCCGGCCGCCGGCAGCAGGGGAGCGCCGGTTTCGTCCGCCTTGCCGACCACCAGGGGCCGCCGGTCGGCCGGCCAGTGGTAGAGCTGTTCCTTGATCTGGGTTTCGACGACGGCGCGCTTTTCCTCCACCACGATCAGCTCGTCGAGCCCGGCGGCGAAGGCGACGAGCCCATCGGGTTCCAGCGGCCACACCAGCCCCACCTTGTAGAGGCAGAGCCCGCAGGCCCGTGCGGTGGCCTCATCGAGCCCCAGGTCGTCCAGCGCCTGGCGCACATCGCCGTAGCCCTTGCCGGCGGCGACGATGCCGATGCGGCGCTCGGGACCGCCAAAGGCGACCCGGTCGAGCGTGTTGGCGCGGGCGAAGGCCGCGACCGCCGCCATCTTGAAGTCGATCAGCCGGGCTTCCTGGGCCAGCGGCGGATCGGGCCAGCGCGGCCCCAGGCCCCCCGGCGGCGGCGTGAAATCGGTGGGCTGCACGATCTCCGGCAAGGCCGGGTCCACCGCGATGGAAGCCGAGCTGTCCATGGTTTCGGAGATGCATTTCAGCGCCACCCAGCAGCCGGAAAACCGGCTGAGCGCCCAGCCGTAAAGCCCGAAGGCCAGCACGTCGGCCAGATCCGCCGGGTTGAGCACCGGGATCATGGTGGCGATGAAGGCATGTTCGGACTGCTGGGGCACGGTGGACGACTTGCAGGCATGGTCGTCGCCAGCCAGCGCCAGCACGCCGCCGTAGCGCGCGGTGCCGGCCAGGTTGGCGTGGCGCATGGGATCGCCGGAGCGGTCCACCCCCGGCCCCTTGCCGTACCAGATGGAAAACACGCCGTCGTACTTCGCCCCCGGCCACAGCCCCACCTGCTGGGTGCCCCACACGGAGGTGGCCGCCAGGTCTTCGTTGACGCCGGGCTGGAAGCGGATGTGGTGGGCATCGAGCAGGCCGCGTACGCCGCTAAGCTGCTGATCGAAGTTGCCGAGCGGCGAGCCGCGATAGCCGGAAATGAAGCCGGCGGTGTCGAGCCCGACGGCCAAGTCGCGCTGGCGCTGCAGCAAGGGCAGGCGCACCAGGGCCTGCACGCCGGTCAAGTAGATGCGTCCGCTTGCTGCCGTGTACTTGTCGTCCAGCGTCACCGGCGCCAGCGCCATCCGCCTCTCTCCCGGATCCTTTTGGATAAAAACGATACCGGGAGGTGCCGATCGGCTCCAGAGGGGGTGCACTGCACCATGAACAACGCAAGACCATAAGGACGCCGCCGCCGGCAGCGCTGCGGGCGTTCGGTGCAGTGCCCGGAACGCGAAGTTTTATGACTCGGGTCTAGGACCCGGCGGACCGGTACAGCGCGTCGATGCGGCCGGAATAGTGCTGGGTGATGATGTGGCGGCGGATCTTCAGCGTCGGCGTCAGCTCGCCGTTGTCGATGGAGGGCGGGGCGTCCAAGAGGTCGAAGCGGCGCACCTTCTCGATCACCGAAAGCTCGCGGTTCACCTCGTCCACCGCGGCGCGCAGGGTGGCCACGAAGTCGGGGTCTTCGCGCAGCAGCTCCAGGTCGGTGGGCTTGTGGTGGCTGCGCGCCCAGGTGCGCACGAACTCCGCGTCCGGGTTGATCAGCGCCACCAGGTAGGGCCGGCGGTCGCCGAACGCCACCGCCTGGGCGATTTCCGGCCGCAGCGCCAGCAGCCCCTCGATGCGCTGGGGGGAGATGTTGTCGCCGCCGGCGTTGACGATCAGGTCCTTCTTGCGATCGGTGATGACGAGGTAGCCGTCCTCGTCCAGATGGCCGATGTCGCCGGTGTGCAGCCAGCCGTCCACCACGGTCTGGGCGGTCTGTTCGGGCAGGTTCCAGTAGCCCTTCATCACCAGCTCGCCCTTCACCAGGATCTCGCCGTCCTCGGCGATCTTGATCTCGGTGTCGATCAGCGGCCGCCCGGCGGTGTGCATCTTCACCTTCCACGGCGGGTTCACCGAGATCACCGGCGAGGCTTCGGTTTGCCCGTAGCCCTGGCACACGGTGAGCCCCAGGCAGTGGATGAACAGCCCGACCTCGGGGTTGAGCGGCGCCCCGCCGGACACGAACGCCTTCAGCCTGCCGCCGAAACGCTGGCGCATGCGGTTGCGCACGATGCGATCCAGCGCCCAGTCCACCAGCGCATCCAGCGGTCCCAGGCGGCCGTCCTGGTGGTAGCGCTTGCGCCCCAGCCTGAGGGTGTGGTCCAGCAGCAGGCGGGCGAGCCGGCCCTTCTTGGCGGTGTCGCGCAGGATGCGTTCGCGAATCGCCTGATAGAGCCGGGGTACCGCGGTCATGATGGTTGGCCGCACCTCGCCGACATCGCCCATGACGGTTTCCACCCCGCGGGCGAAATACACCTGCGCGCCGATGGACATGGGGAAGTAGGCCCCGGCGATGTGCTCGTAGCTGTGGGAGAGCGGCAGGAAGGAGAAGAACACCTCGTCCTCCAGGCCGAACTCGTGCAGCACGTCGTGGGCGCCGGCACTGTTGTGCAGCATGCCGCCATGGGTGAGCATCACCCCCTTGGGCGTGCCGCCGGTGCCGCTGGTGTAGATGATGCACGCCACATCGTCGCGCTTCAGGCGCTTGGCCGCGGCGTCCAGCCGGTCGGTGCCGTTGACGGGCGCTTCGGCCAATTCCCGCCAGTCGTGCCGCGTCACCGCGTTGAGCAGCCCCTGGGGTGGTGCATCCAGCGTTACCAGGTGGCGCAGCGCGGTGCCGCCCTGGGCGGCGGCGTTGAGCACGCGTTCGGCCAAAGCCTTGGTCGAGGCGATGGCGGCAACGGCACCGCTGTCGGTCAGCAGGTGGTGGTGATCGGCCGGCGTGTTGGTGGTGTAGGCGGGCACGGTGATGCCGCCGGCGGCCATGATCGCCAGGTCCGACGCCCACCATTCCGGCCGGTTCTCGCTCACCAGCAGCACGCGGTCGCCGGGCTTCACGCCCAGCTCCACCAGGCTGTGGGCGAGCCCGCGGGTCAGCCGGTCGACCTCGCGCCAGGCCCACGGCGTCCAGCCCTCGCGGCCGCGCACCCAGGCCACCGGACGGTCGGCCAGCAGCTCGGCCTGGCGGGCGAACATGGCCAGCAGATTCGGCCAGTCCCGGTAGGCGCCACCCATTGACATTTTATTGCGTCCCCTCCTGGTCCGAAGACCAGTCGTTATCTTAGAAGCGGCGTCGGCCTTGGCAATCCTGCGTGGTCGGCAACCGAGCGTGGTGCCGAGGCCGTGTAAGCCTTGGCGGACCGCTGCGTCCGGGCCATATCTCGACAAAATGAAAACCTAAAGGCGGATGCCATGACCGATGCTGCACCGACCGACGCCGCTTCGCCGGAGCCCCTGGGCGCACTGCCCGAGTGGCGGCTGGACGACCTCTATGCCGGTCGCGACGATCCCGCACTGACCCGCGCGCTCGATACCGCAGCGCGCCAGGCCAAGGCGTTCAACACCGAGTTTGCCGGCAAGCTGGCCGAACTCACCGGCGATGCGCTTGGCGGTGCGGTGGAACGCTACGAGCAGATCGACGAGACGCTGACGCGGGTGCTGAGCTACGCCTACCTGGTCTATGCCCAGGATATGTCGGAGCCGGAGAACGGCCGCTTCCTGCAGGGCATGCAGGAACGCGCCACCGCCATCTCCAAGGACCTGGTGTTCTTCACGCTGGAGCTGAACCGGCTGTCCGACTCGGCGATGGAAACGGCCTTGGCGGCCCCGCGGCTGGCCCGCTACCGGCCCTGGCTGACCGACCTGCGCGCCCACCGGCCCCACCAGCTTTCCGACGAGCTTGAGCAATACGTGCACGACAAGCACGTGACCGGGCGGCAAAGCTGGGTGCGCCTGTTCGATGAAACCATCGCCGCCCTGCGCTTTCCCATCCAGGGCCGCGAGATGACCTCGTCGGAAGCGCTCAACTACCTGTCGGACCGCGACGGGGCGAAGCGCAAGGAAGCCGCCGAGTCGATCGGCGACGTGCTGGGCAGCCGGGTGCGCCTGTTCGCCCACATCACCAACACGCTCGCCAAGGACAAGCAGATCGACGACGGCTGGCGGAAGTTCGCCGAGCCCTGGTCCTCCCGCAACCTGTCCAACCAGGTGGAAGACGCGGTGGTGGACGCGCTGGTGGAAGCGGTGCGCAACGCCTATCCGCGCCTTTCCCACCGCTACTACGCGCTGAAGGCCAAGTGGTTCGGCGGCGACAAGCTGGACTATTGGGACCGCAACGCGCCGCTGCCCGACGACCAGGACCGGCCGATTCCGTGGGCCGATGCGCGCGACATCGTGCTGGATGCCTATCGCGGCTTCACGCCCCTGATGGCCGACACCGCCAAGCGCTTCTTCGACGGCGGCTGGATCGACGCGCCGGTGCGCGACGGCAAGTCGCCGGGCGCCTTCGCCCATCCGGTGGTGCCGAGCGCCCACCCCTATGTGCTGGTGAACTACCACGGCAAGACGCGCGATGTGATGGTGCTGGCCCATGAGCTGGGCCACGGCGTGCATCAGGTGCTGGCGGGCGACCAGGGCCATCTCTTGTCCGATACGCCGCTGACCCTGGCGGAAACCGCCAGCGTGTTCGGCGAGATGCTGACCTTCCGGGCGCTGCTGGCGCGCGAGGCCAGCCCGGCCAAGCGGCGCTCGCTGCTGGCGTCGAAGGTGGAGGACATGCTGAACACGGTGATTCGCCAGGTGGCGTTCTTCGAGTTCGAGCGTCGGGTGCACACCGAACGGCGCGAGGGCGAACTGGCGGTCGAGCGGATCAACGACATCTGGATGGACGTACAGGGCGAAAGCCTGGGACCGGCGCTGCGCTTCGACGACCGCTACCGCGTCTACTGGACGTACATCCCCCACTTCATCCATTCGCCGTTCTACGTGTATGCGTACGCCTTCGGTGATTGCCTGGTGAACTCGCTCTATGCGCTGTATCGCGGGGCCGAGGAGGGGTTTGCCGAGCGCTACCTGGACCTGCTGCGCGCCGGCGGCACCAAGCGCCACCACGAGCTGCTGGCGCCGTTCGGGCTGGATGCGTCCGACCCGCGGTTCTGGGACCAGGGGCTGGCGATGATCGGAGACCTGCTGGACGAGTTGGAGGCCACCGACCGGGCGGTCTAGAGCAAAGTCGACATTGGGCCGCAACCGCGCTGATGGTGGCTTGCGAGACGTAACGGCCGGCTGCTGCGGGGCCGGTCGCCGAGGCTGGCGGCAGGGGCGCCGCCGGGGGCAACACAGGGGACGAATGGCGCATCATGGCCAGGGACAATGAGGAAAGCACCTTCGGCGGCCGGCTCACCCGCTATGCCCGCGTGTCGCGCACCATGGCGGGGCTGGGCGCCCGCATGGCCGGCGAGCGCTATCTTGGCCTCACCTTCGACAACGAGAAGCACGCCGAATCGCTGAAGGTGGCGCTGGGCGGGCTGAAGGGGCCGCTGATGAAGGTGGCCCAGCTTCTGGCCACCATCCCCGAAGCCCTGCCGGAGGAATACGCGCGGGAGTTCCGCCAGCTCCAGTCCAACGCCCCGCCCATGGGCTGGGCCTTCGTGAAGCGCCGCATGCAGACCGAGCTGGGGCCCGATTGGCAGGGCCGCTTCGGCTCCTTCGAACATGCCGCCGGCAATGCCGCCTCGCTGGGCCAGGTGCACAAGGCGGTGGCCAAGGACGGCACCCACCTGGCCTGCAAGCTGCAGTACCCGGACATGCGTTCGGCGGTGGAAGCCGACCTGCGCCAGCTCAAGATGATCTTCGGCATCGTTGAGCGTTATTACGGCTCCGTCGGCACCAAGCAGATCTACAAGGAAGTGGGCGACCGCCTGCGCGAAGAACTGGATTACGTTCTGGAAGCCAAGCACTGCGCGCTTTACTGCGACATGCTGTCGAGCGAGGGCACGGTGCATGTGCCCTCGGTGTGGCCGGATCTCTCCACCGGCCGGCTGCTTACCACCACCTGGCTCGACGGCCGGCCGATCATGGAGTTCGTGGACGCCGAGCTGGAAGTGCGCAACACGCTGGCGATGAACATGTTCCGGGCGTGGTACGTGCCGCTGTACTTCTACGGCGTGATCCACGGCGACCCGCATCTCGGCAATTACTCGGTGCGCCCGGACTACTCCATCAACCTGCTGGATTTCGGCTGCGTGCGGGTGTTCCCGCCGTCCTTCGTGCGCGGGGTGATCGACCTTTACCGGGCGCTGCAGACCGACGACCGCGACCTCGCCGTGCACTCCTACGAAACCTGGGGCTTCCGCGACCTCACCGACGAGCAGGTGGACGTGCTGAGCATCTGGGCGCGCTTCCTCTACGGCCCCATCCTCGACGATTCGGTGCGCCGCATCGGCTCCACCGAAACCGGCGTGTACGGCCGCGAGACCGCCACCAAGGTGCAGAAGGAACTGGCCCGGGTGGGCAGCGTGGAGGTGCCGCGGGAGTTCGTGTTCATGGACCGGGCGGCGCTCGGCCTCGGCTCGGTGTTCCTGCACCTGAAGGCCGAGGTGAACTGGTACCGCCTGTTCAACGAACTGATCGACGATTTCGACGAAGCGGCCCTCGCGGAGCGCCAGCAGGCCATGCTGGCCAAGCACGATGTGCCCGGCCCCGGCGAGAACCCGGTGGCCGCGGTGGCCACCCCCCAGGTGCTTCCAACCTAGGTCCCCGACCCGGGCTTCGGCTCCACAACCGTTGTGATCCATGGCGGCCGGACGGGCGATCCGGCCGGCAAGCGTCTAACCCGCACCGCAGGCCGGCATTTCGATTGCGCAGTTTTTCCTAAACCGAGAAGCACGGGCTTGCGAGATCGCCGAAACGGTTGCACACTCCGGCCCGACGTCAAGCTCCTGGCCGCAGACCGCAGCCAGGGTCTCCGACCAAGGGACCAGATTTGTAACGGGGGCGCCGATGAAGGTCGCTATTCCCAGGGAACGGCGCACCGGGGAAACCCGCGTCGCCGCGACTCCCGAGAGCATCAAGAAGCTGCTGGCCCTTGGCCTGTCGATCCATGTGGAATCGGGAGCGGGGATCACGGCCGGTGTCACCGATGAGGCCTATGTGAAGGCCGGCGCCACCGTCGAGCCCGACGTGGCGGCCACCTACGCCGATGCCGATGTCGTCCTGAAGGTGCAGCGTCCGCTGGCCAAGGGCGAAGGCGATGTCGACGAGGTGTCGCTGATGAAGTCGGGCGCGGTGCTGATCGGCGCCTTGGCGCCTTACGACTCCGCCGACAACCTGAAGCTCTATGCCAAGCAGGGCGTGACATCGTTCTCGCTGGAGCTGATCCCGCGCATCACCCGCGCCCAGTCCATGGACATCCTGTCGAGCCAGGCCAACCTGGCCGGCTACATGTCGGTGATCCAGGGGGCGGAAGCCTACGGCAGCCCGCTGCCGATGATGATGACCGCCGCCGGCACCGTACCGCCGGCCAAGGTGTTCATCATGGGTGCTGGTGTGGCTGGCCTGCAGGCCATCGCCACCGCGCGGCGGCTGGGCGGCATCGTTTCGGCCACCGATGTGCGGCCGGCCTCCAAGGAAGAAGTCCAGTCGCTGGGTGCCAACTTCATCGCCGTGGAAGACGATGAGTTCAAGCAGGCCCAGACGGCGGGCGGCTACGCCAAGGAGATGAGCCCGGAATACCGCGCCAAGCAGGCGGCCCTGATTTCCGAGCACATCACCAAGCAGGACATCGTGGTCTGCACCGCGCTGATCCCCGGCCGGCCGGCGCCGACGCTGGTGACCGAGGACATGGTGAAAACCATGAAGCAGGGCTCGGTGATCGTCGACCTGGCGGCCGAACGCGGCGGCAACTGCCCGCTGTCGAAGGCCGGCGAGACGGTGGTGGCCCACGGCGTCACCATCATCGGCCCGGCCAACATGCCGGCCGAGTTGCCGGCGGGCTCGTCCGGCCTCTACTCGCGCAACCTGGTTGCCTTCCTCACCCCCATGGTGAGCAAGGAAAGCGGCGGCCTGGCGATCGATTGGGACGATGAGATCGTCGCCAAGACGGTGCTGACGCGCGACGGTGCCATCGTGCATCCCCAGTTCGCCCCGGCGGAAGCCGAGGCGAGCAAGACCAAGCCGGCCTCCAAGAAGGCGGCGGACCCACCGGCTGAAGAGTCGGCCCCGGCCGACGACGCCCCGGACCAGACCGGCGCACCCGCGTCGTAGTCCCCGTGCCATCCCAGCGGAGCCTGCGCCATGGAACCTAACGAGATTCTCAATTCCGTTAACCAGTTGCTGGAGGAAACCCAGCAACTGGCGGAGCGGGCGCGCGAACTGGCCGAACAGGCCCAGTCGCTGGACGTGGGGCATGTCGCTGCGGCGGCAGCATCGGCCCACGGCAGCGGCTTCCTGCTGTTCGGGCTGACCGTGTTCATGCTGGCCTGCTTTGTCGGCTACTACGTGGTCTGGTCGGTCACGCCGGCCCTGCACTCGCCCCTGATGAGCGTCACCAACGCCGTGTCGTCGGTGATCATCGTCGGCGCCATCATTGCCGCGACAGCGGCGCAATCGACCTTTGGCGGGATTATGGGCTTCCTCGCCGTGGTATTGGCCTCGGTGAACATCTTCGGTGGCTTCATCGTCACAAGACGAATGCTAGCCATGTACAAGAAGAAGCAGCGCTGAGCGGGCGGGAGGACTGACACATGGTGGTAATTGCCACACTCGCCTACATCGTTGCAGGCATCTGCTTCATCCTGGCCTTGCGGGGGCTGAGTTCCCCAGAGACCTCGCGCGGCGGCAACAATTTCGGCATCGCCGGGATGACGATTGCCATCGTGACGACGCTGGTCGCCATGTCGAGCCTGCTGCCGCAGGTGGAAAGCTTCGCCTACTGGTGGGTGATCATCGGCATCGCCATCGGCGGTCCGATCGGCACGTTCATCGCGCTGAAGATCGAGATGACAGCGCTGCCCCAGTTGGTGGCCGCGTTCCACAGCCTGGTCGGCCTCGCCGCCGTGTTCGTCGCCATCGCGGCGTTCTACGACCCGGAGGTCTACAATATCGGCACGGCGGGCAACATCGCGGTCGGCAGCCTGATCGAGATGTCCATCGGTGTCGCCATCGGTGCCATCACCTTCACCGGCTCCATCATCGCCTTCGGCAAGCTGCAGGGCCTGATCACCGGCAAGCCGCTGATCTTCCCCATGCAGCACCCGCTGAATGCGGTGCTCGCCATCCTCACCGTGGTGCTGGTGGTTCTGCTGTGCACCACCCAGTCGACCTTCGCCTTCTGGCTGATCGTGCTGATCGCGCTGGCACTGGGCTTCCTGCTGATCCTGCCGATCGGCGGGGCGGACATGCCGGTCGTCATCTCGATGCTGAACAGCTACTCCGGCTGGGCGGCCGCGGGCATCGGCTTCACGCTGCAGAACAACCTGCTGATCATCACCGGCTCTCTGGTCGGCTCCTCGGGCGCCATCCTGTCCTACATCATGTGTAAGGGCATGAACCGCTCGATCTTCAACGTCATCCTCGGCGGCTTCGGCGGCGAGGTGGCCGGCGGCAGCGCCGACGACGGCGACAAGACGGTGAAGCAGGGCAGTGCCGACGATGCCGCCTTCATCATGAAGAACGCCCAGAAGGTGATCGTGGTGCCGGGCTACGGCATGGCGGTGGCCCAGGCCCAGCATGCGCTGCGCGAGATGGGCGATCTGTTGAAGAAGAACGACGTCGACGTGAAGTACGCCATCCACCCGGTGGCCGGCCGTATGCCTGGGCACATGAACGTGCTGCTGGCGGAAGCCAACGTGCCGTACGACGAGGTGTTCGAGCTGGAGGACATCAACCGCGAGTTCTCCTCGTGCGATGTGGTCTACGTGATCGGTGCCAACGACGTCACCAACCCGTCGGCCAAGACCGATCCCACCAGCTCCATCTACGGCATGCCGATCCTCGACGTGGAACTGGCCAAGACGGTGCTGTTCGTGAAGCGGTCCATGGCGTCGGGCTACGCCGGCGTGCAGAACCCGCTGTTCTTCCGCGACAACACCATGATGCTGTTCGGCGACGCCAAGAAGATGACCGAAGAGATCGTCAAGGCGCTCGACTAGGCAAGCGGCCGGGGCCCAGCGCCCCGCCCACACAAACGAACGGCGGGTGGAGCTTCCACCCGCCGTTTTCGTTTGGGCCTGCGGTTTGGGGCTGCTCGTTCGGGCCTGCGGCGGTGGCCGGACGGGCGGGAGTGCGGCTCTCCTAATCCGCCATGGCGCGGGCGATGTGGCTGGCGATGTCGTCCAGCCCGCTCTGCACGCTGGCGAACGCTCCCGCCTCCGTCAGATACCCCAGCAGGCGCTCGTTCAGGCCGCCGGGGGTGGCATGGTCGTGGGCCAGCCTGGCGAAGTCCCGTTCGCCCCGCCGCAGCGGCCCGGCCAGCCCGGCGAACACGGCGGCGAGATAGCGCTGCGCCTGCTCGGCCGGGATGCCGCGGCCGACCAGCCAGTCGGCGATGGCGCGGATGAAGGTGAAGTAGGACGCCATGGTGGCGGTGGCCGCCCCGAAAGCGGCGAAGGCATCTTCGTCAGCCACGGGCAGGGCGGTGCCCAGCCGGTCGAACAGGGCGATGGCGATGTCGCTGGCCGGGAAGATCGGCGTGGCGCCTTCGCGCGCGCTGACGGCGGGCAGCGGGATGGCGCGCACCACATCGGTGGCCGGGGCCACCAGCTCGCGCACCCGCGTCACCGTGCGGCCGGCCATCAGGCTGATGATCGGCATGTGTGGGGGAAAGGCGAGGCCGGCGAGGGCCGCTGCGGCGTCCTGGGGGCGCACCGCCAGGATCAGCGCCGAGGCGCCGTCGATCACCGCCTGGTTGTCCGCCGCCACGCGCACGCTGGCAAAGCGCTGGGCGAGATCGGCGGAAACCGCCCGGTTGCGCGGCGACACCAGGATCTGCGGCGCGTCCGCCTGCCCGTCGCACAAGCCGGTAACGATGGCCGCCGTGATGGCACCGGTGCCGATGAAGCCATAGACCATGGATCGCCCTTTCCTGCCGGTGCCTCGCCACCCCGCCACCGGCTTGGGGCCGGTGCAGGCCGTTCAGCAAACACGCCAAAGGCCGCGCGACGGAATGCCGGCGGCCGTCATGTCTGACTTGTTTCGGAAGGTGACCCGCTGGGGCCGGAGGAGCCGCTGCGTGCGGCCGTCAACTTGGGCACGTCGGCATCGGCCGGCCTGAGCGCCGGCCGCGGCGGCTAGTAGCCCTCGCGCTCCAGGCGCTTGCGCAGCAGCTTGCGGCTGCGGCGAATGGCTTCCGCCTTCTCCCGCGCCCGCTTCTCCGACGGCTTCTCGTAGTTGCGCCGCAGCTTCATCTCACGGAACACGCCCTCGCGCTGCATCTTCTTCT